>NZ_PXUD01000046.1:0-39743 GCF_003390965.1 Salinivibrio sp. HTSP | reverse complement strand
AACATGGGTCCTCACGGACCACGCCCTGACGAAAGGGATTAAGACAGATCTATAATCATGCTAATGAACTCTTACTTTCGTCCTCACGGACCACGCCCTGACGAAAGGGATTAAGACCAAACAACCGTGGGGAAATGACGGCTATTATACGGTCCTCACGGACCACGCCCTGACGAAAGGGATTAAGACGGTTGTTGTGGTTGTGCGCCGGATAAAATCTGCTGGTCCTCACGGACCACGCCCTGACGAAAGGGATTAAGACATCATGAGGTTAAAATGATCCATATAATCTTTTTGTCCTCACGGACCACGCCCTGACGAAAGGGATTAAGACCGTAGGTACAATATACCCATGCACAAAGATATCTGTCCTCACGGACCATGCCCTGACTAAAGGGATTAAGACGTTGTGTTGCTGATTACCGATCATAACGGCCCCAGGTCCTCACGGACCACGCCCTGACTAAAGGGATTAAGACATAGGAACCTCCTTCCTCTGATGGAATGAATGAGGTCCTCACGGACCACGCCCTGACTAAAGGGATTAAGACGCTCTTTACAACGACGAATTGGCGACGCTCAATGGTCCTCACGGACCACGCCCTGACCAAAGGGATTAAGACATAAATTTCCATCTTGTGGCAATCGCATGACATGTGTCCTCACGGACCATGCCCTGACTAAAGGGATTAAGACACCGCCGAGAAATTCAAACCGCCCGTCAGCTTTGGGTCCTCACGGACCACGCCCTGACGAAAGGGATTGATAGGTAGGGCCTAGGACCTAGATTCCTAGGCCCTAGGATCTTTATGTCACGCCCTGACTAAAGGGATTAAGACGGCCGCTTCCGCAAATCGCTCATCAATGGACTTATGTCCTCACGGACCATGCCCTGACGAAAGGGATTAAGACGCTTTTTTGATCACATCAATCAATGACACTGCAAGTCCTCACGGACCATGCCCTGACTAAAGGGATTGATAGGTAGTGCCTAGGTCCTAGAATCCTAGGCGCGAGGATCGTTAGCGATAAAAAAGGCCACATGGTAAACCATGTGGCCTTTTGCGTGTTCCCGTCGGCTAAATCGTCTAACGGGTCGCGTTTTTATACTGAATATTATCAGGCGCAATCGTTAGGCCTTTATACACATAACCCGCTCTGTTGACTTTCCGCTTGTGCACATTATTAATGGTATAGTACTGGCCTAATTTCTTACCCAGCTTGTCGGTGATTTGCTTGTTGGTCTCTTTTAACAAGCGATTCCATAAATTTTTGTGCCGTTTTCTCAGCTCATCAAGCGGTCGCTCTAAGTCGCTGTTGAACAGAATGTCTGTATCTTTTCCATCGCCTTGGAACAACCAACGCTTGCGGGCAACGCCCGAATCCGTGTCATGTTTAACGATTTCCTCCGCGGTTTCTTCGGCGAGCTCTACCCACCTCACCAGATCCCAATCGTCGCGCTCGCTTGGCAATGCGGCACTATCAAAGGACGTGGTCGCATGGATAAGTTGCGCTAAGCGCATATCAAGCTCGCGGGCGGACATGTCGTCAGAGGCCGGCTCGATCCCTTCGCCAGGAAATTCGCGGCTTTCTTTCGCCATCCAGCTATAAAAGGCAAAGTTGATCGGTTGCAGGGGAACAGGGAGGCCATCACAAAAAATAGTCATGGTTGAATAGTCCAGCACCACGCTGGCTTGTTCTTGGGTGATGGCATTGGCTTGGTTGATTCGGTTGACCGTTTCGGTGTAACTGAGATCATCGCGCTTAATTAAATCTTGCGGCATTTCTTCGCGCATCATGACTAGGGGAATATTGGCGAGCATCACCTTGGCTTGGCTCAAATCGTAACGGGTCGATTTGCTTCGATCCGCGCGCATCACGGTGTAAGGGGTCGGGTAATAAAAGTCGGGAATCGTTTCGTACGGTTCATTGACGAGTACATGGCTGAGGCAGTCACATGGGCGCCCAAATAAGCTCATGGCATATCCCAAGGCAAAGCCCATGGTTTTACGCCCGCCGGCCAATGAGGCATGAATGGCAATATCCGGTTGCTGGCTAAGTTGTCGCACTTGCTCGGTGATAAAGTCTGTGATGATCGCTTGATCCTCTTCACTTTGCACGTCATTCAGCGGCTGTCCGTTTCGATCCTTTGGAACCAAAATGTCTTGCTGAGAAAACGCAATCTCCGGCAGGTTATAATCGGCGATCAGCTGCTTCAGCGGGCTATCATCGCCGAGTAAGTTCTTAATAAGTCGCTCCTCCCCCGCTTGAGAAGTGATCACCTTCACGCGGCGTGGAAGCTTTTCCGGGGTTTTTTGATAAATGCCGTATAGGGTCTCGGTAATAATTTGTGGTGTCATGCCTGCAACGGCGAGTAAAACGTAGTCTTTATTCATTGTCATTCCTTGTTAAATCGCGGGCGTGTGTTGGCCATTATGGATGGCGCGCCGTTGTGATGACGGCCATCACCAATTGGTCATTCGCTCGGTTAGGCAATTAATTGGTATTTGCCTAAACCAAACGTGGTTTTGCCACCGATATGTAAGGCTTGGCCGAGGGTTAACAGCGGGATCACGTGGGCAATGTCGCCGCAAAAACTCACTTGGCCTTTTAGGCCGCCAAACGGAAGAAATTCCTTATTTTTGTGCGAAAAGCGTTGCCAGTCTTCAAAGTAACAATCGCTGCTCACTTGGTGCGGGCCAATGCGCGGTTGGTTTTGGTAAAGGGCATCAAATAGGCGTTGGTCGTCGTTTACCCAGAACCGACTTAGTAGCACCAAGCGGCGTAAGATCTGCTGCACCCACTCCCCCAGATCAGGCAGCGATTGATGGCATACCTTGCCGTTTCGCTTTAAGCGTGTGGGGGTTAAGCAGGTGATGGCCAGCTCTTTTTCCGCAGTGTCGAATTGACTGACTGGCGCCACCGCCAGCCAGTCGGCCAACGACAGGGGAACAACCCCCGAACGCAGCCCGGTGGGGGTCATGGATGCCACGCTTAACACACGAAACGGGGTACGCTGTGGCCCCATTCCCAAGGATTCGCCATATTTTAATGCTTTAAACAGGGCATCCACCAATTGTGTGGCATGGCCAAACAGGGTGATGTCAAAGTGATACAACTCCCCTTTGCGCCAATGGGTTTTGTGATCCTCATTGGGGCAAATAATATAAGGTTTGGGTTGTTGGTTATCATGGTTGCCGTAACAGACAAAAAAGGCATGCTCGTCGGCACGTTTGAGCGCATGCCCAAACCATCCGTGTAGCATCGAGCCTTTAAAAGCCGGCAGCACCGAATCCTCTTGAAGCTGAATGGTAATGTTCAGTTTTAACAGGGAAAACGTCTCGGTTAGCGCTGCCCATGCCGGTGTTATCATGGTTGTTCTCACTTGTATTTTGCTTCTACGTCTGCCAGTTTGTCCTTGCGTGAGGCCAATTTGGGTTTGTTCTTTTTATTCTTTGCCAGATCCAAATAAGCAGACTTGGACGTGTCTCGACAAAGCGCGAGTAGCGTGGGAACAAAGTCATAGTGAGTGGGATCGGCTAAGCAGGCATCGAGCAGCTCGTCCATGGCTTGCACATAGTCTCGCCGTCTGTCTTGAGAGGCGCGGACTTCAGGCAATGCTAAGTCGTGCTCGAGTTGCATAAACTGTTGTTCCAGTGGTGAAAGCTGGGCAAACGCACTCGCTTTGCGCTCGGCCTCGGCTTGTTCGTCGGCTGTCGCCCAAAGTTGTTGCTCGCGGTCAGTTAGTGGGAGTTGGCTGACCAAATCCGCCAGTCGCCCTTGACCAAAATTTTTGTAGTCACCGGGCGCGGGTTTGGGCTGGTCACTTTTTCTGGGTAGATGGGTGCCACCGTGATACCAATCGGGCAACACATCTTTGCTGTGATCTTTCAGCGCTTGCTGATAGCTCATACCAGCGGCACCTTTGGATTCAAGCGGCATATAGGTGAGGTTTTTTTCTTGGTTATCCGCCAGATCGCCAAACGCAAACAGATGACGGACTTGTGGGCTGTGTTGCCAGTTGTTCTCGCCTTCGTGACTCGCTTGATAGACGTGATTCATGTGCGCCACAAATTCGTCAACCGCTTGTTCGATGGCGAGTGGATCACCGTCGTCTGTTTGGTTGGGCCGGGCATCAAGGGTGCAGTCAGTGAATGAGACCGCCCCAGCGCCAAGGGGCTTGCCATGACCCAAGCTATGATAAAAAACCTTGCCCTCTGGGTCTTTAAATTGCAGTGCCCATAATAGCGCGCCGATTTCTTGTCTTTTTAGGTTATGAAAGACAATCTTGCCGGCAAATTGACTATCCGGTGCCAGCAGCTCTAACTGCGATTGGACATCACGCTTTTCCTTCAGGTTGTCGGGCAAGCTGGAATGATTAAATTGGGCTTGCGTGGGGTAGCGCTTCCATCCCTTGGGGATGGCTTCTTTTTGGTAATGAGTAAGGGTATGGGTTGTGGGGTTTTCCCCCGTATGTTGCTCAATATAATTGGGTAGAAAGCTGGCTTTTGGCGCGCCAAGAATGACTGGATTAGAGTGGCTAAAGCCCTGATTGAGGCTGCAGGTGGCATCAGCAAAATAAACGCGACTTTTGAGCGAAAAGCCTTGTTCACGCAAGGTGCCGAATAGCAATTCTGGCAGATCAAAAATCGCGTCTGATTCACTCAGCGGCTGGGCGCTCTTTACTGTCTGCTTGATTGACTGTGGGTATAGTTTGCGCGGCATCTTGGCAAACCCCAGCGCGACAATCTTACCGGCTTGCTCACGCGCGAATACCGGTATGCCGAATGTGGGGTGAGGGTGGTCTTTTAAGTAATCCACTAGCGCTTGGTCATGACTGTTAAACAGCTTGGTGACGAGCTGTTGGGCCTCTTCTCGAGGGAGGTCGGTATTTTCTTGTGCCTCGTTATAAAAGAGGTAACTAAAGTTTAAGCGCTTGTTTTGATACTCTTTACGGCCGGGGCGAAATCCTGAGAAAACAGGAATACCCTGTTGTTCGCCTTGGCCAAGGTCCGTTGCACACTCCACTTTAACCGGCTTTCCTTTCGTTCCCTCCATGGTTTGTTCACCGAGCCTAAATGGCACTGCCGGTTGAGTTAAGGAATAAGCGCGATATTTGTCTGGGACCGCGTCTTTGTTCTTGATATTGATGTGGGCGTATCGATTGAGATCGGCATGAAAGAGCACGGTGTGCTCTGCCTTTTTAAACTGCCAACGCTTTGCATCAGGATCAAATTTGATCCAATAGGCTTGGGCGTTTGTGTCGTGGATCTCTTGCGCATACTCAGTTTTTCCTGTCGAAATATCACGATATGACAGGTGTTGATCGTCAACTTGGCGCATTTTAGCAAAGGTGGCGATGTCGAGGTGGTTGCGCAGCATACCTTTAAGGCTGGAGCCAGGAATAACGGGGTTGCCTTCGGGATCTCGCTGCCATTTTACTTTGGTGGGCTTGTCTGCGGTTTGTTGGCCGCCTACACACAGGGCAGTGCGATTCGAGAGGGTGTAATGAATAACCCCTGAGTAGCCGTCTTTAAAAGGCACATCATGACTGACCAAATGAGCCCACTCCGGCATGTAAACCCAGCGAGAGAGGGGAGCAAAATGATAAGGCGCATGAACTTCAGTCATATTATTTCTCCTCTTTTGGGGCAAAGCCCATAAATTGCTGAGCAAGGGGGATCCAGCGACCTTGTTGCACTTGGTCGGTTTGTTGCTGGTACCAAAGACGATATTGTACGTATTGGTGATTGCCGAGCCGGACATCACCAATCAGTGAAACGTGTTGGTAAGCCATATCGGCTGCGTGAGAGCTATCACAGGCTTGGTGGGTCATCGCGCACACGCTGTAGCGATTGGGCCCCACCAATTGAATTTGTAGACTATCGTTGCCGTGGCAATATTCGGCTTCGATAAGATCGTCTCGCGCGGGTATCCGTACGGATGAGGCAACGCTATCTCTGTACATCACCCAGCCTTGTTGGGGCGCAAAAGTGTGAATTTGAGAGCAAACATCATCAAAACTGAGCATGCTTTGTGTGAGTTGCAACACGCCTGCATGCAAAGGCGGTAAGCTGACGCCGAGCTTTGTGTTATCAACGTCGGATTGATGCTGGAGTGTGTGATAAGGGGATAAACTCATTGCGCGCGCTCCGTCTCTAGGTTTTCTGTCTCTAATGCTGACCAGTTCACGATCCATTCAGCACCTGTTTGCGGCATCACTAAGCTCGTGCCGCGGCCACTGCCGGCGCCCATGGGTAATAACCCTTGGCGCAAATCCTCGATGGTATCGGCCAAGGCGGCTTGCAGCGTCGAGGAGAGGCGTGTGTTTTGGCTCACCCAAATATTGAGGGTAAATTTAGGCTGATACAGTAATTCTTCGCTGAATAAGCCGCCTTGTTGCACCCCGCCAGTAAAGCGGTCGATCCGGTTGTGGGTGCGTACTGTGGTGCGGTAATCCGTCACGTCGGCATCGTCAATAAAGAGGTGGCCGGCAATGCCTTCCCCTTGTGAACTGGTGGCGGCGCCAAACAGTGATGACAACGCATCTGGGCGCACTTGCCATTCGGCGTGAGTCATAGTGTCGCGATCCTCAGCCCAATCGGCCTGATGGCGACGCAGGTGATAGGCCAGACGGTGGGCGAGAATGCCTTTGATGCTGCTGCCACATAAAATCGGCCGTGGCTCGGAAAATGCGCCGTCGTTGGCTTGCCAATGAATCTCGGGTTCACTGTATGTTTTGATCCCAATGTCATTGCCGATGTCGTGATCGCCGAGCCGCGTGGTTCCAGAACCACAACGCCAGTTGTCAACGGCTTGTAATGGCAGTGAGGCGAGGCGTCTTTGATGGCGATCGTCTGCAGGCGTAAGCGGCTGTGTGCTGGTATTCTCACTATGCAAAAACTGTTGTAATGCCTGTCCGGCACTCGGGCCTTGCATTAAATCAAACGATGTTTGCTCACAGGCGATCACCTTGATTTGCCCAAGACCATTGCGGCTGCTGGCCCCTAATGTGAAGTGGCGATCGGCCCACAATGCTAGCAGTGCCTGCCACTGTTGTTGCTCGTGTTCGCTCATCTCGTCACTGTGCCATTGCAGGGTGACACTAAAACGCACGCCTTTGGGTAAGAGGATTTGGTCAAACTTTCCGGTTTCTTTTGCCGCGCCTCGATCGTTTACCGCGACGCGCTCACGGTGGTGCGGGCGCGCCAGTGCCAAGCGACTAAGAATGGGGTCGTTGGCGATGTCTTGTGCAGGCATAAGCGGTGACACCGGGCGATTTTGGCTATCGTGAACAATGCCGTGAGAAATGGTCAGGCGCGACGCGCCCTCTGTGGTGCCAAACCATGACGCTAATGGAAGTCCGTCGTCGGCGAGTCGTTGGTGGGCGAGATGGCGCCAAACACCGGCAATCGCACTCGCCGGGATATACGGCAAGCCATTTACCTCGCGCGCAAGTTGGGTATCAAACCCTTCTTCTCTGTGACCTGAATTGATCGCCATCGGGCTTTGGGTTTCGAGGATGAGCTTAGTGACATAGATATGGCTCATTGTTTAACCTCCGAATCGTGCGCGTGGGTAATGAGACTAAAGCCGATTTGTTGACTGGCTTGTTTTAGGCTTGTATAGCGCGAGAAGTCATAGCGAGTGATCTGGCTGACAAGCATCAATACCGTGGCGGCATCGTGATCGGCCAGCACTTGCTCAAGCCAAGCTGCAAATGTGATGGGTTTATCCCCGTCACTCCAGGTGATGCCCCAGCCGAATTCGTCATTGTCAGCCTTACAGATACCCGTGCTGCTATCAAAAAGCGCTTTGCGCCAGTCTGGATTGTTGTTTTTTAATTCTTCATGAATCCGTCGCCATTGGGTCGACGAGGGGCCGGCGGCGTAGCGAGGGATAATATTATGGTACTGGCGGGCCTTATCGTAGGCTTGCCCGATCTGTTTGATTAACCGGCTGACGCGCTCTTTCTGATCGTTGGCACGTTCGTCATGCGCGATCTGGCTCGCCACCCACTGGGTTAGCGCCGAGTGTGGCTGTGCCTCGGATGGTTGCTGTGTTTTTGTCGGCACAGTAAACCGCTGGTACAGGTCATCATCAGCCAATGTGGATTGGGTGGCCCAAGCCGGATTGATCATGATCCAACCCAGCCCTTGGTGTTGATTGATGCCTAGTCCCTGATGCTGTAGGTTCAGCAAATCTTGCTGCGATAGCGGGGTCTCTAAGTCATAAACCAGCACCGATCCTTTATTGATCACGCATTGCTCGGAGTCGTAACCTTGCCGTTTTTGGTTAAAACGCGTCACGCTGCCAGCGCGGATAAAGCTTTTTGACGGGTTAAGTTTGCCCTTGGCGTGTGGAGCCAGTTGTTCAAGAGCGGGCACGTAAGTAGGGAGACCGCGCCCATCAATGCATTGGCAATCACTTAAACACCACACCGTCAGCTGCTGTGTATCTATTGTCGGCTCGGGTTGAGCAGGGGGATCAATCTGTGTGATCTCGACGCGGCCGAATTCAGTGTTACGCGAACGGCCCAGAGTTAATGGGGCTTGCAACTGCTCACGGATCGCTGACAAGTACGCTTGGTTATCGGACTCAACCCAGCCAACAAAGGTTTGTTTAGCCTCGATAAATGCATAGGTGTAGAGGGTTTGATCTTTGGCTTTGCCCGTTTTGCGCTCAATGGCTGTTTTGGTGCTGATACCTTTCGCTACCTCACCGATCTTACCCGATGCAGTAATATATCCGCTGCGACACTGCTTGTATTGTGTGTTGGCGGCGCGTTGGAAGTGCTGACTGGCTTGGTTATCTATCTTGGTTTTATTGAGCTGATCTTTCGCGAACGGGGTTTGATTTTTTTTGTAGTGCCAACTTGCTGGGATAGGAAGCGCTAACTGATGATCGGCAACTGGAAAACAAGGCCCAAACTTGACCGAGCCAGTATGAAACATGTCCCATGACTCTGCCTCATTAAGCGACGGATAAAGCTTGGCGGCGATGGCACCCAGGATTGCACTGCCAGGAATATAATCCAAGCTGTCGTGGTTATGGGTTGTGGCAGTGGTTTGGCTCATCACGATAGGGTCAACCGTGGTGAGTGAATAATAGATACGCATGGACTATGCCTCCTCCAATGATACTGTCACTTTTCCTAACCCTCGATGCCGCTTGCCACCTAAGGCCGTGATTAAGGTGATGGCCTGAGCTAACCAAGTTGCGAACCCTTGATGGATGGCTTGTCCGTCGATCTGGGTGCAATAATGCGGGTGCTGCGTATTGAGGCTGACTTGGGCAATGAGTTGCATGGGTACCGCGACTTCCATGCTTCTTAAACTTGATGGTTTGGCGGTGCCTGTTTCTTGGTCGATAGCGGTAAATTGGTGCACGCGATAGAGATATTTAGTGGCCTGGTTATCAATAAGATAACGGCTTTCTTGTGCCGAAAGCTGGCCACTGGATATTTGCAGCATACCTTGCTCGCTCACACCATCACGCCCTTCACGACCAAATAAAAGTGGCACAAGGTCTTGGCTGAACCATTGATTGTCGGTGGCGAGTTGAAACGCCTCTTTTAAGAGACCTTTTATCGACTTGCCGGGTAGGTAAGGCAATCCGGCGCTATCTTTTAGACATAGTGCATCAGCGTATGCTCCGGCTTCTTGCCCGCTCCCCACATGCCAGTCGCTGTGTAAATCAACGATGAGTCGATAACTATCCATGGGTGGTCTCCTTGTCGCCTGTGTGCGTATTTTCTTTCACCGGCTCGGCAAAGTGATGCAATACCAGCAGATCATTAATGAGGCAGTATTTCTCATCTGTTTGCTGATTAATCCAGTACCAGTTTTGGCGTTGATAACCATCGGGGGTGAGATCATCGAGTAAGGTCTCCAGCGCTTGCTTTTGATTCTCTGTCGCCAAACTTAAGCCGCGATGATAAATGATGTTGGCTTCGGCGATATCGCCTTGAGCAATCGCGGTCGCCATTTGTCGCCATCTTGCCATTGAAACGGGCGGGGTAGTGATGCCGTTTTGATCAGCGGATGATGAATCAGCAACTAACTGTTTTAGTTTGTTCAGATCAAATGGTGATCGCTCTAGGCTCGTGTGTGTCTGTTTCAGTGACTCAACAAAATACGCCGTTTGACCCATTTGCATCTCATTACCGAGCACTAATGTGCGATCGGCGAGGATGTCGAAACTGTCATTGGTGCTTTCGGATTGGCGATGAAAGGCGAGTGCGGCTGGACCAATCGCGCCCTCATCAACGACTGATTTTGTGCGTTTTTTGGCTTGCGCACACAATGCCTCAACCAGCTGGTGAGAGTGGGTAAATGGATGACTGGCTTTTTGGTAGAGAATACCGCCACTGGCGGTTAAATAACGTTCATACGCTTTTGGGAAGCCGAGGTCATCAAATAAGTCACTCAGTGCCGCCTCGGATGCTTCCATAAATTTTTTACAAAAGCGCGTGCTGAACTCAAGGGCCAAGTTGGCACGGCAAAGTAAGGTAATATCATCACCACCCAATACAATGGGTCGCATGGGTATCATCTGAATAGAATCTGACGAACGGGTATCTTTTCGATAACAGGCTTTGTCGTAAATGTATTGGGTGGCTTCTTTGGCCGCTACCGTGGTTGCTTGATTGAGCGCGCGAGAGAATTCGCGAAAGCCTTTTCGGAGTTCAGCATCACTTGTGTTTTTGAGTGCGTTTTTGAGTCGCATCAGCAGTATGCCCAATCCATTACCATCAATATGAATGAGGGCAATATCTTTGGTGGGATCGCTGTCTGGTGCGCCGTGCTGCTCATCGTCGAATAGAAAGTCTTTCTCAAGATCAAGCGGGTAGTGAATCGTGCCCTGGAGATCCTCGGGCGTGAATTTGTCTTGCAGCGCCGCCGCTTCACGCATATTCATGGATTGATAAGCCTGGCGGTGCAAGTCTGTATCGATGTCGACTTGATTAAGGCCATCATCTTCTCTTTGCGCCAGCGGTGACATGCGGACACTGGGTCGGCCGGTTCTTGAAAAGCGTTCAATCGGCGCGGTGGCGATGGGAAAAGATATGGTTGGCGTATTACGATCGTTGGCGAGCTGCTGGTGGCCGAGATCGAGGGCTTCTACCAAGGTCTCTGCTTCCGTGAGCGCATCAGTATATTCCAGCGATGGAAACATCTGTTGCAGGGTTAATGTCCACAAAGAGCGCAGCTTTATGAGTGGCGCTTGCGTTTGTGCACAGCAGTAAAAGGCACCGCCTTTGCATCGTAGAAAATGAATCGTTTCTGATGATTCTATCAATTCATCGTTTAATAAATCGGTATCTAAACCGGCTGATTCGATGACGGATTGCAGAATACTGGTTGACGTTTCGTCAACCAGATTATCAAGACGTTCACTCGCCGCGATAACATCTTTAAGTTTGCCAGATTGAAACAGATAAGACTGTATCGATTTGGCTTCGAACAAGTATACAAACATGCACTCAGTCCTTTTTGTAAGCCCTATAAATTAATAACAAAAATGTCACTAAATTGAGCGTGTTGAACGCTGTGGTTGCTGAACGCATTCGCGCACGCGAAAATTAATTAGAATAAAAGTAAAATAATCGTGTGACTAATCCTGACCTTGATTTATCGGCACCAATGCCTAAATAAGTGACTACTGTCACGTCATTGACAATATTGATGTTAATTCGATGACTTGAGTGGTTAAACATTCCGCAATGATAGAGACATCTCTGCATTGATTCTCACCGTTTTTTAACCTTGGTGACTATCTTATCTTTTATTTTTGCGACTCAATGAGTTCACCAATTGGTGAAATTTTTTGCGGTTTATTTAAGGCGAGGGCGACTTAATATTTCATCGGTATAGAGGAAGTTTTGCTCAAAAGAGAGAGGCACTTGTTTAGCAGCGATTGCGCTGTGATGCTTTCTCAGAAAGCTCGAGTGACTTAATGACATTCAGTATTATTTAGCCTCGCAGCCTGGGTTAGAGGCGTCTCTAACCCAGGCTTTTTGGCGTTATCCATGCAATACCGTGAAGGGTTAAATCATCACCGCAAACGACTCATAAGGGGCCAGTTTGTAGGTGGTGCTCAACTGTTTGACCGGATCCATGTTGTAGCTAAGGCAGGTTAATGCCTTATCGTGCCAATGCGTGGGGAGGGTGATGGTTTGTTTTTGCTCGCTAAAGTTACTGACCACGAGAATACGGTGGGTATCGTCGAAGCGCTCGTAGGCGATCACGTTAGGGTGGGCTTCTTCTACAGGCGCAAACTGGCCATGTACGATCACTGGGTATTGCTTGCGCAGCTTAATCAGTTCGCGGTAGTGATAAAGTACAGAGCCGCTATTTTCAGTTGCCCGTGCCACATTGATGGTGGTGTAGTTAGGATTAACCGGTAACCATGGTGTTCCTTCGGTAAAGCCTGCCTGCGGTGCGTTATCCCATTGCATCGGGGTACGGGCGTTATCGCGACTGTTTTGGTAGACCGCTTCCATCATAGTGTCGGGATCGACCCCTTCTGCCACACGCAAGTCGTAGAAATTGCGGGTTTCGATGTCTTGATAATCGTCGATAGACGGGAAGGCGACATTGGTCATCGCAATCTCTTCCCCTTGGTAGATATAGGGCGTGCCTTTCATTAAGTGCAAGGTTGTGGCGAGCATTTTTGCCGAGCGGGTTCGGTATTGGCCGTCGTGACCAAATTTGGATACGGCGCGCGGCAAATCGTGGTTGTTCCAAAACAGTGAGTTCCAACCGCTATCGGCCAGCTCTTGTTGCCATTTGAACAGTACCTGTTTAAGGGCGGCGACATCCAGCGGCACGGGCTGCCATTTATCGCCGTCTTTCCAGGTCGCGGTAATGTGTTCAAATTGGAACACCATGGAGAGTTCATTGCGTTCCGGTGCGCTATAAAGCTTGGCAATCTCCGGCGTTGCGCCCCATGTTTCGCCGACGGTGAGCAAGTCTTTGCCGCCAAATGTTGCTTGGTTCATCGCCTGCAGCAGAGGGTGAAGGCGCGGGCCGTTGCCGGTAATGCCTTTGTCGATTTCCTTACCAATTAAATCAATCACATCGAGGCGGAATCCGCCAATGCCTTTGTCGATCCACCAGTTCATCATTTTATGCACGGCGTCATGGACGGCGGGGTTTTCCCAGTTCAGGTCGGGCTGACGTTTGGAGAACAAGTGAAAGTAATACTGCTCGGTGTTTGGCTCCCATTGCCATGCACTGCCACCAAAAATTGAGCCTTGATCATCCGGCGCACTGCCATCGGGTTTGGCATCGCGCCAAATGTAAAAGTCGCGATAGGGACTGTTTTTGTCTTGAAGCGCAGCTTGGAACCAAGGGTGTTCGTCGGAGGTGTGATTGACGACCAAATCCATCACGATTTTGATGCCGAGCGAGCCGGCTTTATCAATCAAGCGCGTCATGTCTTCCATGGTGCCAAATTCAGGCGCGATCGCGCAGTAATCGGAAATGTCGTAGCCATTGTCATCCATCGGCGATTGGTACACCGGTGATAGCCATAACACATTGACGCCGAGCCAATGTAAGTAATCGAGTTTCTCGATAATCCCGTTCAGATCGCCAATGCCATCACCATTGGTGTCGTAAAAACTGCGAGGGTAGATTTGATAAACAACGGCATCATGCCACCAAGCGTTCTGCATACCGATTACCTCTTATTGACAATAAAAATCCTCAAAGCCTCAGCTTGAGATGTGGTCAACAGCTTAGCGCGCGAGCGGTGCCAAGAAAAATAGCCGTGGCGCTTTTTGATATAACCGACTGGCTATAGGTAAGGTGCTAATGGACTAAAAATAGGCGTTATCATTGAATCGTGTATCCCTATTAGGCTATAAAGTAATTCACTAAATTGTGAGTGAGTGCGGTATGGATGTAGAAAAAGTCGCCGGCTACTTTATTGCGGTGGTTGAGGCGGGTGGCATTAAAGCGGCCGCGTTGCAGTTAGGGATCAGCCAGCCCTCATTGACGGCACAGATCCAAAAGCTGGAGCAACGTTTCGCGTGTCCGCTGTTGGTTCGCCACCCTCGTGGCGTCAGTATGACTGCAGCAGGAGAGCTTTATTATCAGCATGCCACGGCACTGCACGCCGAGCGGCAACGGCTTTATGCCCAGATTCATGCTTTGCAAGCGCGTGAAGCGGGACAAATAAAGCTTGGCACCGGGGAAGCGTGGTGGCCCTTGTTTGTTAAATCGGCAGTGCTTGATTATCAAGCGGATCGCCAGTGTGCCGTCCATATTGAATTTGGTAACCGTTTGGCATTAATGGCGTCGCTGCTCAGTGGTGATGTGGATGTGTTTATCGGTCATGAAATTGACGATCTGGTCGCCAGCCAGCAAGTGCGTTTTATGCCGTTGTTTCAGGACGCAGAAAGTTATTATGTGGCTGACAACCATCCGCTACTCACAGACACGTCCGCCAGCATTGACCCTCAGCGCCTAAGTGATTGGCCTTTGATGCGTGTCACGCCTGATCATGCCCGGCATGCGCATTTGCTAGCGAACCCCATCAGCCCAACGACGCACGTCAACCAAGTGGTGTTTGATGTTGATGCTCTCAGTCCCGGTATCGACTTATTACACGACACTCAGGCGGTGATGCCCTATACCAGCCGAGCCCAGATGTATCTGGCCAGTCAGGGGGTAAGCGTGTTGGGGGTTCACCCGAGTAAGAGAGGTAACGTCGGCTTATATACCTTGCGCAATGAGCGGAATGAAAAAGTCGACGCGCTGATCCAACAGCTGTGTGAGGCTGCCCAGCAGGTGGGCATCTCGCCACGTCATACCAGTTAGGGTAAAGCTTATTGAGTAAGAAAGTGCTAGACTAGGCCGCCTTTGTCGCACACTGTCTGTGTCGTGCTGGCTGCGAATGTAGGGATTGGCTAGCCGATTCAGTGTGTTCCAGTGGTGACATCGATGAAATCAATAGGTAGCGCCAATTACCAATTTGGCCTTAGCGCTGCTAATTTGTGGCGCAAATCACATGCAGTACCTTTATTATCAAAGGAAAGATGATGGTAATTCCAGAAAACAGCAGTATTGTTATTTTTGGTGCATCTGGCGATCTGACCTTCCGTAAGCTGATCCCAGCCCTGTATCATTTGTATGCGAACAAACAGCTGCCTGCGTCTTTCGCGATTTTAGGCGCAAGCCGCACCTTCTACAGTGACGAGTCATTTCGCGATAAACTACGTCACTCAATGCAAGAGCTTGAAGAAACTGATCCTGCCACGCTCGACGCCTTTATGGCGCACGTGCACTATCAATCATTTAATATCTCTGATACCCACGAGTATGGCGCGCTAACAGGCCGTTTAGACGAATTGTCCGAACAATATGGCTTCACCCAGCGTAATACCTTGTTTTACCTTGCTACGCCGCCGAAGCTGTACAACTTTATCCCTGCCTGCCTCGCCGCACATGGTTTGAATGATGAAAGTCACGGTTGGAAACGCTTGGTGGTCGAAAAACCGTTTGGTTACGATCTTGCCTCTGCGCGCCAGCTCGACAAAGACATTCACGCCCACTTTGCCGAACATCAGATTTACCGCATTGATCATTACCTAGGCAAAGAAACGGTACAAAATCTACTGGTTTTCCGTTTTTCTAATGCGATGTTTGAGCCGCTCTGGAACCGTAACTTCATCGATTATGTTGAGATCACCGGTGCTGAAAACCTTGGGGTGGAAGGCCGTGGTGGTTACTACGATCAATCGGGTGCGGTGCGCGATATGTTCCAAAATCACTTGTTGCAAGTGTTATCGCTGGTGGCGATGGAGCCGCCTGCACAAATCAATGCTGATGCGATGCGTGATGAGGTGTTTAAAGCACTGCAATCGCTCGAGCCGCTCTCTGAAGACGACTTGCACAATAACTTGGTGCTGGGTCAGTACACTGAATCGCAAGTTGGGGGCAAACCACTACCCAGTTACCGTGATGAGCCAGGTGTCGCCGAAGACTCGCGTACCGAGACTTATGTTGGCCTGAAGATGTTTATCAACAACTGGCGTTGGAATGGGGTGCCCTTTTATGTGCGCACCGGTAAACGCTTGCCAACACGCGTGACCGAAGTGGTGATCCACTTTAAACAGACTCCGCACCCTGTGTTCGGTAAAAACGCGCCCGAGAACCGTTTGGTGATCCGCATTCAGCCGGATGAAGGCATTCAAATGAGCTTTGGTCTTAAAGAGCCGGGTGCTGGCTTTAACGCCAAAGCGGTCAATATGGACTTCCATTATACGTCGCTGGAAGAAACCCAGATGCTGACGGCTTATGAACGTTTGTTGCTGGATGCGCTTAAAGGCGATGCCACCTTGTTTGCCCGCAGTGACGCGGTGGAAGCCTGCTGGCAGTTTGTTGAGCCGATTCTTCAATATAAAGATAATGGCAAAGCGTTATATGGTTATGCCTGTGGCACTTGGGGGCCGAAAGAAGCGGATCAATTGCTTGAGCGTGATGGCCATGCGTGGCGCTTTCCCTGCAAAAACCTGACTGACACGGAATACTGCGAATTATGATAAATGCCCGAATTTTTGATGATGCCGACGCGGTGGTCAATCACTTAGCCGACGCGATGCAAACGCTCAGTGAGCAAGATCGTGCCGTACACATTTCGCTTTCTGGCGGCAGCACGCCCAAAATGCTGTTTAAGCGTTTAGCCAGTGATGACTACGCCAATGCGATTCAATGGCAAAACCTGCATTTTTGGTGGGGCGATGAGCGTTGCGTGGCACCGGATGATGCTGAGAGCAACTTTGGCGAAGCCGACAAACTGCTGTTTAGCCAGATTCGCATTCCAGAAGAGAACATTCATCGTATTCGTGGTGAAGACGATCCGGATGTGGAAGCCGCGCGCTTTAGTGCGGAAATGCAAGCGCTGATCCCAAGCGAAAACGGCACGCCTGTGTTTGATTGGATCTTGCTGGGCGTCGGTGGCGATGGCCATACCGCCTCGCTATTCCCGCACGATCCTCAGTATGACAATACCGCGCTCGCGCTGGTGGCCTCGCATCCTGAGTCGGGTCAAAAGCGGGTATCAAAAACCGCCCGTGTGCTGCGCGCGGCGAAGAAAATCAGTTATCTGGTGTTGGGTGAAGGCAAGCAAGCGATTGTGCATGAGATCGCCTCACACGAGCCCACTCAACTGCCATATCCTGCCGCCAATATCCGCAGTGCCAAAGGCACCACGGAGTGGGTACTCGATACCGCGGCAGCAAAAAAATTACCAGAACAGAATTAATGGAGAGCACGATGAAAGGTGATATCGGCGTAATTGGTTTGGCGGTCATGGGCCAAAACCTGATCCTCAACATGAATGACAACGGCTTTAAAGTCGTGGCGCATAACCGTACCGCGGCCAAAGTGGATGAGTTTCTTGAAGGCCCAGCCAAGGGCACTAACATCGTTGGCGCTTATTCACTGGAAGAGTTGGTTGAGAAGCTAGAAACGCCACGTAAAGTGATGCTGATGGTTCGCGCCGGTGATGTGGTCGATACCTTTATCGACAAACTCACCCCATTGCTTGAGAAAGGCGACATCATTATTGATGGCGGTAACACTAACTACCCAGATACCAACCGTCGCGTGGCAGCGCTGCGTGAAAAAGGCATTCACTTTATCGGTGCTGGTGTGTCTGGCGGTGAAGAGGGTGCACGTTTTGGGCCGTCAATTATGCCAGGCGGCTCAGAAGAAGCGTGGCCAGCGGTGAAACCTATCTTCCAAGATATCGCAGCAAAAACAGATAGCGGCGAGCCATGTTGTGACTGGGTCGGCCGTGATGGCGCGGGCCACTTTGTGAAAATGGTGCACAACGGTATCGAGTATGGCGATATGCAGCTGATCACCGAAGCGTATCAGTTCATGAAAGATGGCCTTGGCATGAGCCATGACGAGATGCAACAGGTGTTTACCGATTGGAACAAAACCGAGCTGGATAGCTACTTAGTAGAGATCACCTCGGATATTTTAGGTTATAAAGACCAAGACGGTGAGCCACTGGTTGAGAAAATTCTCGACACCGCGGGTCAAAAAGGCACCGGTAAATGGACCGGCATCAACGCCCTGGATCTTGGCATTCCGCTGACCCTGATCTCCGAATCGGTATTTTCGCGTTGCCTGTCAGCATTGAAAGATCAGCGTGTCGCGGCAGAGAAGCTGTTTGAAAAACACATCCAACCGGTTGATGGTGACAAAGCCGAATGGGTTGATGCGCTGCGTCAAGCGCTGCTGGCGTCAAAAATCATCTCTTACGCGCAAGGCTTTATGCTGATGCGTGAAGCGTCTGATGAGAACGGCTGGGATCTCAACTACGGTAACGTCGCGCTGATGTGGCGCGGTGGCTGTATTATCCGCTCAGCCTTCTTAGGTAACATCCGTGATGCGTTTGATAAAGATCCTAACTTGGCCTTCTTGGGCTCAGATGCGTACTTTAA
Organism: Salinivibrio sp. HTSP; assembly: GCF_003390965.1. Taxonomy (NCBI): domain Bacteria; kingdom Pseudomonadati; phylum Pseudomonadota; class Gammaproteobacteria; order Vibrionales; family Vibrionaceae; genus Salinivibrio; species Salinivibrio sp. HTSP. The sequence continues at coordinate 21,277 of NZ_PXUD01000046.1, read as the reverse complement.
AGGGATCTTAGATAACTGCTTAGCCGCATGGCGTAAAGTGGCAGCGAAATCGATGGAAACCGGTATCCCAATGCCATGTACCACATCGGCGCTGACCTTCTTGGATGGTTACACCACAGCACGTTTGCCGGCGAACCTGCTGCAAGCCCAGCGTGACTACTTCGGCGCGCACACCTATGAGCGTCTTGACCAGCCACGTGGTGAGTTCTTCCACACCAACTGGACAGGCACCGGCGGTAATACCGCCTCGACGACGTACGACGTGTAACGTACGGCGTGTAACGTGGCAGACTAAGTCACTGCCAGTAGTAATAAATAGAAAAGGGATGCATTGGCATCCCTTTTTGTTGGCATAAGCAATAAACTCGCTTAGCATAGGCGAAAAAGGAGACCCTATGCCGCGTCCTAAAATGCCCCGCCGTATCTGCGGGAAACCGCATACCAACTGTTTTAAACCCAACGCCATTCCACTCAGTGAGCTAGAGACGGTGACCATAGGTTTGGATGAGTTCGAAGCCATGCGCCTTGTTGACCATCAAGGGATGCAGCAACTGCGAGCCGCGGAAGTCATGGGCGTATCCCGTCAAACGTTAGCCAACCTGGTAAAACGCGCCCGCGCCAAAACCACCGCCTGCCTCGTAGAAGGCAAAGCACTGGTGTTTGAGTCAGAAGAGTAGTTCGACATGAGCCGTCGTTACGTCGGCACTATTGAGCCCAATCTTCAAGTTTCAGTCCTTCAACACGCTGAAACTCCCTCGTATTGTTTGTGACTAGTACACAACCAGTCGCAATGGCGTGACCTGCAATTGCTGTGTCGTTTCCGCCAATAGGGGGGCCTTTATTCATTAGATTGCGCTTAACTGCAGTTGTCGCGTCAACAGCGGCTTTATCCCAAGGTAAAATCTCATCGATTCGCTGAAGAAAAGCATCAACAAGCACCGCATGTTTTGGTGATGCCTTTTTTCCTAACAACCCATATTGCATCTCTTGATAGGTAATGGCTGAGATAACAATGCGATGTTGATTGCCGACAACAGTGTGAAGCTTTTTCAACACCGCTCTGGGTTGCTCTCTCATAATGAATGAACAAATACATGTATCAAGCATATAGTTGATTTTATTAGTCAAAGTTGAACCGTCCCTCGTCTTTTATCAGCTCCTCGCGATGGGTCATGAAATCACTATCAGCCTTTTCGAGCTCGCCAAATGAGAGCCAACTTGGTCGAGCTGGGCGTAAGGTGATGACATCCCCCTCTTTATGAATTTCAAGCTCATTAACGCCGTCAAACTCAAAATCCTTTGGCAAGCGTACCGCTTGATTCTTGCCATTTTTGAAAATGGATATTGTTCTCATAAGGTCCTCGCCATGTATCTGTTCAATCTTTATTCAGTATAATTTCAGTGTGGCATATGTCAAGCATATGCATGACTGTAATGAAAATCGAACTGAAAGGGCCAGACCTTACACCTCTCACAAGTCGTGCATTTGTAATGGCAAACTTGATGCTTCAACACATTATTTTTGACCTCTTCTAACTTTGTTTATTGCATATGCCACAAATGAGGCGTATTTTTAGCATATGCCATTTATATAAAGAGAGAACGGAAGATGACAATTGCTATTGCGATGAACCAAGACCGTCCTGCGGGACATTTTATGAAAGCAGAACATTTCGCGCTGTTTGACGACGATGGCCAAGCGATAGCCTGCTTTGCTAATCCGCGCGCTGCCGAAGGTTGTGGTGCCAAAAACGCCTTGATAGCGATGCTGAAAGCCAATCAAGTAACACGTGTGGTGACCCGTCATATTGGCGAGCATGCGTTAGCGGGATTACTTGATGCTGGCTTACATGTGTATCAGTTAACCAATGGTCGTCTAAACAACACCCAGTGGTTGTCGCCTGCGTACTGGCAACCGCTTACGGATGCCAGTCAAGGACGACCAGCGTTGCAGCGAATGAAGCAGCAAAAACCACAACAACAGAACGCCACTTGTTACTCAGAGCGTGGGAAAGGTTGTGGCGCGCAAGGCCGCCGTTTAGGTCATCAACATCGAGGGTGTGGTAAGCGGCAAGGTAAAGGCGGTCGCGCGAGTGGAAAGGGTTGTGGTTGCCATGACTGAATTACGCGTGATGCCGCCACGTTCGCATCATCAGTGTGTGGCTTGCAGTGACAATGGGCTATTTAAATTGCAGTTTTATCAGAACGATGAAACTGCAGTGAGCGCAAAAGTCTGGTTAGAAAGCACTTGGCAGGGGTATCAAGATCAGCTGCACGGTGGGGTGATTGCCACGCTTTTAGATGCGGCGTTGACCCATTGTACCTTCTTGTTTGCCCCGCAAAGTGTGACAGCGTCACTTAATATTCGCTACCACCATCCAGTGCCCATTGCGGTTGAGGCTGAGGTACGTGCTTGGTGTGTCAAAGCCAAACACGGAATGAGTCAGTTGGAGGCAACGCTGACCGTTGCAGACACTGTGTGTGCCAGCGCAACGGCAAGCTTTATGCAAACACGCGCGTTGTGAGCGTCAAAAACTAGCTAACGGCGCGGCGCAGGCGATCATGCACCGCAAGCCACGCTTCGCCATGAGGGGGCTGGGCGAGCCAGATTTCATCGACGCCGAGTTGGTCGGCTTGCGCGAGTTGGTGATATAACGCTTGCCCGTAGCGCGCGGCGTCATCCGGCATGGCAATGCAGACTAGATCATCCCGTGTCGGGGCGTCGCCAAAGTGAAGCAAGGCCGCGCGCTTTTCAGAATTAGGCGCTGGGAGATCGGATAAGTCTGCAGCCACCATCTGCAACCGGGTATTGGGTTGATAATGGCTTCCCACATTGCCGGGCACCACGGTGTCGTGCTGCTCGGGGGCGTCGACCGTTTCACCCAATACGGCGCTCAGCTCGCTGGCGGTGATTGGACCGGCGCGAAGTACACGGAATGGACGCTTGGTAAGATCGACAATGGTCGATTCCAGCCCATGCTGGCAAGAGCCGCCATCAATCACCGCGGCGATTTTTCCGCCTAAACCATGCATCACTTGCTCTGCCGTGGTGGGGCTGAGCTTTTTATACGGGTTCGCTGACGGGGCGGCAACGGCAAGCTGATGGGTGGCGAGCAGGTCCAATAACACAGGTTGCGCGGGCACGCGAAGCCCAATGGTATCTAATCCACCCGTAACCACTGGTGAAACATGCTCGGCTCGTGGCAGCAGCAGTGTCATCGGCCCAGGCCAGAAGGCATTCGCCAGCTTATATGCTTCATCCGGGATCGGCGTTGCCCACTCGGTGATCGATGCGACGTCACCGAGATGAACAATCAAAGGATGATTGGCGGGACGTCCTTTGGCGGTAAAAATGCCCGCGACGGCGTCTGGATTGCTGGCATCCGCTGCCAAACCGTACACGGTTTCTGTGGGCACCGCGACTTGTTCGCCGGCTTTCAGCAGCTCGGCGGCTTGTGTTAGATCCGTTGAACACTGCGCTGAGAGAAGTTGCGTTTTCAACGACATGCTCCGTTTTATGTTGCTACGTTCAGGTGATACCACTGACCCGAGCGATCGCGTTGCCAAACTGCACCCTGCGCATCAATTTGCATCAAGTACAGCCAGCCGTGATTCGCCAGCGCGGCTATATCGTCATGGCGTGCAAGTATACTATCAATTGCCTCCCGAGGGGCAGCGATAAATACGCTTAATCGTACTGGCTGGTGGCGATATCGACGGCCATCGTGTACGGATTGATGCGATAAGCCAATTCGTAAGTCGCCACCATTCCCTTCAAACACCCCAATGTGGCCACCCACGATGTTGTGTAGCAGTTTGTTTCCGCTGCCGAATTTTTCCGGTGCGGTGACAGAAGCAAAATACTGCAGATTGATCCAATTGGTCACCACCATGGGCGCGGTGAGTATCGCTTCAAGCTGGCTAAAGTCACGGTCTTTATGCATGTCGTAGTCGTGTAAAAAGCTGCGACCTTGCAAATTAATCTGTCGAGACAGGGTGCGCGGGCCCACGATCAACGCGGCGTTGTCACACAGTCCCCACTCAGGACGCATTTGTGCCCAGTCTTTGGCCCGTGTGGCAAAGAAGCGTTTGAGTTTAGATGGCTGGGTTGGTGTTTGATCAAACTGGTTGGCGCGGGTTGCACGTGCTTGCTCGCTCGCAGCGGCCAGCCAAGTTTGCCATTGGGCATGCTCGGGAGCGTGAAAGACATCCAGTGCGTCGGTGGTGGTGTTGTGCATGGCGGCATAAAAATGGGTGCTGGCGGGAATGGTTACGCCTTGTTGTGCCATGGCATCACGCACGTCGGCATCATTCAGCAATTGTGCGAGCACACGGACATTTACCTCGCCGGTTTGTCCGCCGCAAGCACCACAGTCAAGCCCTGCCGCATGAGGGTTGTTACAGGTTTCACTGCCATGACCCACCAACAAGACGGCATCGGCCAGTTGATCAGCAATGCCCATTGCGCGCAAGATGCCAGCGCCTAGCTCCGCCTTTTCGGCTGCGCTTAACGGCGTATTGTCACGGGTGAGCGCCCAATCACTGTCAGTATGGCTGAGTCGATTTAGCGGGTTTTCGGTGCCAGAAATGCGTAATGCGCGTTTTAATAGGCTCACCAGTTTTAGCATGCCACCGGCTTCGACCATCCCTAAATTGGCGGCGGGCGCATCGAGACTGCGCTGCCAGCCGAGCTTGGTCATTCGTAACCAGCGTTCGGGAGTAGCATGGGTTTGTGAGGCGGTGACCGCCGGTGCCAGTAAGCCGGGCAGTTGCGGGCGGTGGATTTGGCTATCGGTGGGCTGATAGGCGATCGGTAAACCAAAAAAGCCAGCAAAGCCAAGGGTTTGAATCCTGTCAGATTGTGCTTCTAATGCGCGACGCATCGGCTCAGAGCGCACATCGATACAAAACACAGCTTGCAGCGTGGGCGAGGTGGCGAGTGTGTCGACACTGGCCTGCGCGGACAAGGCGTGTGCCCAAGGGTGCTGCTGACTGATTTCTAGCGCTTGCTGCCAAATCCACAGTGGCGCGAGCTGTTGTTGTGCTTGGTGATACCAATGGCGCACATTCACCGCTTGGTGGTGCATGGATTGACGAATGCTTGCCCACGCTGCTTCACGGTGTTTGGCAAGCCAACGTGCCAGCACTGTATCCCACGCGAGTAAAATCGCGAATAGGCCCATACCATGATCTTGCTGTTCACTGTCACTGAGCTGTTGCTGCCAATCTAACCAGGATTGCCAGCTTGCCCAACCCGATAAACCATGCATCAGCGCGTGGCAATAGGCCAAGTTACCGTCTTGGTCGTGAAGGATCGGTTGCCAAAAGGCGGCCGCTTCCGCGATCAGGGCATCCATTTGAGTGGGCAGTGCGGCGAAATCGGCAAGCAAATCCACGCCAGTGAGGGTTTTAATGCCTTTATCTTGGCTCACCACATCCAACCAGCATTGATAAAGGTGCTCACCGCCTTGGCCTTGGGCATCAAAACGCTGTGGGTATTGGTGATAAAGCGCGAGAAACTGGCTCACTTGCTGCTGGATTTCTTGCTGCCACGATAAGCCTTCTTGTGCTTCTCGAGTGCGGTCACACAACTCGGCCAATGGCTTCCAACGCGGGAGATCACTGCTATGACTGCGCAGCGCACGCAGACAATCACTCACTGTCAATGTGCTGTCAGAGGTTGAGATGGCCTCGGCAAGATGTGCCTCACTAATCGGCGATTGCCAATGCGACAGATAGTACGCCGACGGCATTAGCGGACAGTGGCCGCTTAACACCGCTTGCTCGGCAAAGACGTGCTCAATGGGGGTAAAGCGTTGCGGCCACCAGGGGTTCACCGCAATCATTTGATCCAACGGCCAGCTTGGCGCAATCGCTACGACCGCTTGCTGGGTGGCATCGCGAAAATCGCTCACATCGAGGGACTCAGGGTGTGCAGATACGTTGGGCGTTTTCGCAATCATTAACGCGTCTCCTTATGCGGTTGCCATTGGGTCGTTTGTAGTTGGATTAAAGAAGCACTCGGCCACCATTTGAGTGTTAGGCGCGTCGCCCACTCATCAAGGTAAGCCCCGGCGTTCAGCCAAATAAACAGGCGGTTGACCCACGCTTTGTGAGGCCAGTACTGGACCGCCAGTGACAGAGCAAACAGCGCGATAAACAGCACCAGCGCAAAGGCATCGGCAAATAAATAGGTGGCATTTCCACCCGCGACAAACACAATCAAGCTATGTTTAATGGCGGCGTAGAGCCCGAGCAGGCCAAGCGCAAACACGCTACTGAGCAGCACGCGTGTCGGGCGAGCAGCGCCTGGGCGGGTAAAGGCCGGTAATAGCAGCATGGTCATCGCCATCCACAGCAACCAACCGGCGGCCAAGCTATTTAAAATACCAACACTCAGATGCACGGCGACAATCAAACCGGCGGCGGTGGTCATCGCGGCAAGCCAATGGCAGCGACGCGGAACTGAGGCGTCAGCCAGTTGGGTTGCGAGCCAATGATTCACCCCATTGCCGCTGTTGAGGAAAGAAAACGCTTTGTAGAAAGAGTGCGCCAGCAAGTGCAGCAGTGCCAACTCGTAAAGACCTAGGGCGATTTCGACCAACATCAGCCCCATTTGTGCGACGGTCGACCACGCCAGTTTGACCTTAATGCTCACGCGTGTCAGGCTCACCAGCCCTGCCACCAGGGTACTGACACCGGCGATAACCAGCAGGGCAAGGCTGGCACTGGGGCTCGCTGCGAGTACTGGCGCGAACAGCATCAATAAGATCCCGCCAAGGTTCACAATGCCAGCGTGCAACAAGGCAGAGACAGGTGTTGGTGCTTCCACCACTTGAATTAACCAGCCGTGCAAGGGCAGTTGCGCGCACTTGATAATCGCCACGCCCACCAACATAAAGGCGGCGATGCTTACAGTCAGCGTGTGACGCTGCTGGCTGACTTGAAACATCAATTGGTCAATCTGCGCGGTTTGGTAGTGGAAAAATAATAGTAAAAATGCGCTACCGAGTAGCAATTCGCTAAAGCGGGCGAGCAGCATTTTTTTGTGTGCCGCGAGTTGGGCGCGAGGCCGATGCGGATAGAAAAGAATTAAGCGACCCAATGAGAGGCTAACCGCCACCCAAGCAAGCCAAAACAGCAACAGATGATTGCTAACTAAAACCAACAAGACTGCCGACAAAGTGAGCAGCAAGGATGAAAGAAAACGGTGTTTGTCGGCTTCGCCCGCAAACGCAGTGGCACTGTATCGCCAGATAACACCGCCAAGAAGCGCAACCAGTGCCAGCAGTACCAGTTTGAGCGGCGTAACAAGAAATAGGGATAACATGACTTACCTCACAGCAACAGTTATGCGTACCATTGTGAAAACTTACTACAGTTAAGTAAAATACATAATAAATTATTTTTCATTCTGTTTTAGAGAACGATGAGCCGACTCAACTACCATCATTTATATTATTTCTGGCAGGTGGCGCGCCACGGCAACCTGACCCAGACCGCTCGCCAGCTGCATATTTCGCAGTCGGCGCTGTCGTCACAAATCAAGCAGCTTGAGCAGGCGATGCAGGTGCAATTGTTTGAGCGGCAAGGTCGCACGTTGACGTTGACTGAAAGTGGCTACCAAGCGATGAATTATGCCGAAGAAATCTTTCGTCAAGGGGAAGAGTTAGAGCAGTTGTTATCCAGTGGCGGGGCGTTGTCTAGTGCCACGATTCGCATTGGTACCTTATCGACCATGTCGCGGAACTTTATCGAGCAGTTTATTCAGCCTTTGGTCAATCAACGAGAGTGCCGCTATGTGTTGCAGTCGATGGATCAAACTGGCTTGCTTCATGCGCTTTCTGATCACCAGTTGGATTTGGCGCTAACCAATATCGCGGTGCGGGGGACCAATAAACAAATTTGGCAGTATCAGCAACTGGCACGCCAGCCGGTAGCCGTGATTGGTTGGCCGGGTAAAGCGTTATCACCCACCTTAGACGCCAGCTACCAGCACCAAGCGTGGGTGTTGCCTTATGGCGATAACCCCATTCGCTCGGGGTTTGACGCCATCTCAGCGCAGTATCAACTCAAGCCTTACATCATGGCAGAAGCCAATGATATGGCGATGCTGCGCCTGTTAACCCGCGACAATGATGCGTTAGCGGTAATGCCCGAAGTGGTGGTTCGCGATGAGCTAGATAGTGGCATGCTCACCCGCTATGCCTTATTGCCGAGTGTGTATGAGCCGTTCTATGCGGTATCGATTAAACGTCAGTGGGTACATCCAAAATTGAATTCGCTTTTAGATGCGTTCAGTGCGTCGCCCCTCGCGCATGGCGACGACCTTCGCGACGGCAACGGTCAGAGCAATATCTAACCTCGTCCCAACAGCGCGCCCACTTTTTACGCCACGTAAAGGGGCGTTCGCACGTCAAACATACCTTGCTAGGGAGATGCGGCTTTTTATGCGCCATCTGGGTTACCTCTAGTGGATGGAGTGGCTGGTAAACGTGATTTTTTAGTGCGCTTGTCTGCGTGCCCCGGGCTTTTTCGATGTTCAGGGTTTTTTGTTTGCTCAGGGTTGTTTGTTGGCTCAGGGCTGCTTGGACGTACATGGGTGGCGAGGATCCGTGCTTTTTCGATACGAACCGCGTCTTGTTGACGAAACGACCATAAAATATCACGTGCACGTTTGCCGGTTTGTTCGATATCGACAATGGGTTTCGGGTAGTCTTCGCCAAGCACCACCCCGTACATCATCGCTTCCATGTCGGTCATTTGCCACGGGGTATGGATCAAACTGTCTGGCAGAGGGGCAAGTTCTGGCAGCCATTCACGAATAAATGCCCCTTCTGGATCTTGCTCCTGCGATTGTTTCACTGGGTTGTAAATGCGCAAGGTATTGGCGCCCGTCACGCCAGCCTGCATTTGAAACTGGGGGTAGTGAATGCCGGGCTCAAAATCGAGAAATAGCTGCGCCAAATGATGCACACCGCGCCGCCAGTCAATCAGTAGATGGTGGGTTAAAAAACTGACCAGCATCGCTCGCATACGAAAGTTGATATAGCCGGTGGCGTGCAGGCAACGCATACAGGCATCGACGAGCGGATAACCGGTATGACCTTGTTGCCATGCGAGCAGATGCGCATCGCTCTGCGGACCGTTTGCGTACTCAAAATGTAAGTAACCTCGATTGACGGGCCGATGCTCCATGTGATGCTCGCTTTCAAATTTCTGCATAAAATGACAGTGCCAATGCAAACGCGACACCATGGCTACCAGCGCACGCCGCCAACCCTTTTTCTGCCAATGGAGGAGGGTGATTTGATACATCTCGCGCACGCTGATGTTACCCCAAGCAAGATAGGGTGACAGCCGCGTACAACTTTTGCGGCTGGCGAGCGGTTTAGAGATATGGCGCTGATAGCTTTGCCCGCGCTCGCGGAAAAAAGATTGCAAGGTTTTATACGCCCAACTCGGGCCGCCGGGCTGAAAGCGTGGCGCGGGGGAATCCCACTCATGGTGACCGAGCGCGGGTAGCGTGAGTGATGTGTCTAGCCAGCGCGCTTGTTGCCAATCGGGATCGGCAAGGGGAGCGCGCATCACCTTTTGCCATTCTGCGTCCCAATCAACCCGACTTTTCGCGCCGCGGATCACGGCTCCGGTGGGGTATTCATGCCAAGGGATCTGATGGCTTGCCAGCCATTTCGCCACCGCTTTATCGCGAGAAAACGTCGCGTCGACGCCAATTTCTTGATGGCTGTACACCGCGCCAATGGCCTGTTGCCGGTGGATGGTGTCGAATACTGAGATCGCCTCTCCTTGGCAAATGGTGACGTGACCGCCCAGTGGTGCGAGCTGTTGATTAAGATCGCACAGCGATTGCCAGACAAATCGCCAGTGGCGCTCGCTATGGTGCGGATCGTTAAGCAGCAACGGCTCAAACAGGTACAAAATCACTAAGGGACGCCCAGCGGCAATGGCAGCTTGTAACGGGGCGTGATCCCGCAGGCGTAAATCGCGTTTTAGCCACACAAGGCTGATGGGTGCGGACATAGGGCTCTCGACAGTCGTAACAACAATCTTCTATTCACCATTGGCGATACGACGCTGAATGGCGCTTGGATCCCTGATGCTGACGGGGTTGAGGTCTAATTTCTCTGATTAACAAGCGCTAAGCGTACAAAGCGAAATCAAAATGGTTTGCATTTACCTTTTAAGCATCGGAAAATTACCGCTCTCAGAGATAACGGGCAAGTGCCACGCGCTTGTGTTTGCGAAAGTAGGATCGGGATATGTTAGAGGCAAAGGACGTTGCGTTTGCCGTCAACGGAAACGTGTTACTCGATAAGGTGAGCTTGTCGTTTACGCCGGGAAAAATCTGTGCGTTGGTCGGGCACAATGGCTCGGGCAAGTCGACGTTGATAAAACTGTTAGCGCAGCAACAAGCAAACAGCAGCGGGCAGATCACATTAGACCAAAAGCCCTTATCAAAATGGCCGGAAAAAGCGTTTGCGCGCGAGGTGGCTTATTTGCCACAGCATTTACCGGCAACCGATAACTTAACTGGGTATGAGTTGGTCAGTTTTGGTCGCTATCCTTGGCATGGCTTGCTGGGGCGGTTGACCAAAGCCGATCACCAAGCGATCAACGAGGCAATGGCACTGACTGGCACTCATGATTATGCCGAGCGCCTAGTCGATACCTTATCGGGCGGCGAGCGCCAACGGCTGTGGATTGCAATGCTGCTGGCACAGCAAACGCGTTACTTACTGCTCGATGAGCCGCTATCTGCACTGGATGTGGCCCACCAAGTTGAAGTGATGACCTTGGTTCGCAAACTCAGCCGAGAGCTGGATAAGTCCATCATTATCGTGGTGCACGATATTAATATGGCAGCGCGTTTTTGTGATGAGATTGTCGCGCTGCACAGCGGGCAAATCCTGACTCAAGGCGCGGTTAGCGATGTGTTTCAAGAGTCGGCGCTCAAATCGATTTATGGCATTGAGATGCCGATTGCCGATCATGCTGCCGGCTATGCGGTTGCGATGCCGGGGGAGTTATCACCGGTATGATCAAGTCTTCGTTCTTGACGCTTATGGTCTGGCTGACCGCGGCCATGATGTCGGCTAGCGCCAGCGCGTCGCCTCGTATTCTCTCGCTGGATTGGACCCAAACTGAAACCTTGTTGGCCTTAGGGGTGACGCCCGTCGCGGTCGCGCAAAAGGCAGATTACAATTCGTGGGTGAAAGCCCCGCCCATTCCAGAAAAAACCGTCGATATTGGGCTTCGCACCCAGCCGAATATGGAGCGTTTGGCTGAGCTTCACCCCGATAAAATTCTAATTTCACCCATTTTTAAGGCGATGAAGCCCAAGCTAAGCACCATTGCGCCGGTCAGTTCAATTCCTCTCTATGAAAGTGGCCTAAGCTGGTCATCGCTTAAAACCGTGACGCGGCAAATTGCGCACGAGGCCAACCGTCCTGAGGCCGGAGAAACTCTGATTACCAATGCGAAACAGCAACTGGCGAGCTTGCGCGATACGATCCCCGGTGAACAGCCCCCGCTGCTGATGATCCAGTTCCTAGATCCCAACCATGTGCGGGTGTTTGGGACGAACAGCTTGTATCATGCCGCCATCAGTGAATTGGGGCTCAGCAATGCGTGGCAGAACACCACCAACAGTTGGGGATTTAGCATGGTCTCCACCCGCGAGCTGCTCGACCTTGATGCGCAGCTGGTGATTGTGCGCCCACTCCCCGCGGGCGTCGAGCAAACCCTAAAGACTAATATGTTTTGGCAATATTTGGTTAAACGCACGGGACATACACCATTGATGATTGACCCGGTGTGGAGCTTTGGTGCGATTCCATCGGCGTTACGATTTGCCCGCCTTGTGACCGCGGCATTGACCGAGCAAGGAGGGCAGTCATGAAACTGAGTCTGTTATGGGTGCCATTGGCATTACTGGCGGCACTGTTAAGCCTCGCCTCCACTCAGTTGGGGCAGTGGGATGTGAATGCATCTATGCTCTGGCAGTCGCTGTGGTCGCTGGATGACAGCGCGTCGATTGGGGTAGTGATGCATTTAACCTGGTGGCCGCGCTTGGTCACCGCATTGCTGGCGGGGGCGTGTTTGGGGCTGGCCGGTACCTTGATGCAACAGGTGTTACGTAACCCTTTGGCTTCGCCCTCGACGCTGGGGGTGGCGAATGGCGCTAGCTTGGCGCTGATGCTAGCGACGCTTTATGCCCCTTGGCTACTGACTTGGTCGAGCGCGATGGTGGCGATGTCTGGCGGAGTGCTGACCATGCTGGTGGTGTTTGCGCTAGCATGGCGACGCGGCTTATCGCCCACCGTAGTGGTGATCGCGGGGTTGATTTTAAACCTTTACTGCGGCGCGCTCAGCACCGTGTTGCTGTTGATGAATCAAGAAGCGCTACACGGCATGATGGTGTGGGGCGCGGGCTCGATGGTGCAAACCGATTGGCACAGTGTGCAAGCCTTATTGCCACGTATTGGGCTGGCGGTCGTGTTGATCCTTGCCTTGTTAAAGCCGCTCAACGTCCTGAGTCTGTCTGATGAAGGGGCGAAAAGCTTAGGGGTATCACTGGCGAAAATCCGTGTGATTGCGCTGGGGCTATCGGTGCTTCTGACCGCATGGGTGGTCAGCTTGATTGGCGTGATTGGCTTTGTCGGTCTCGCCGCGCCCGCGATTGCGCGTTTATGTGGCGCGCGCAAGCTTATCACCCGATTGAGTCTCGCGATGATTTTAGGCGCCTTGATGTTGGCAGCCACTGATCTGGCTGTCCAACTGTTACCTGGCCGTCGGGCCATGATGGTCCCCACGGGGGCAGCGACAGCAGCGTTGGGGGCGCCTCTTCTTTTGTGGTTGTTACCACGGGTGTCACTGGGGAATCGCCAACGCCAACAAATGCATGCCGGGATGCCTGCACCACGTCAGGATTGGCCACTAGGCCGAACGCTGATGTTACTGGTGTTAGGTGTAGTGATTTTTGCCACCGTATCGCGTCAAAGTGAGGGCTGGCAGTGGCTGGCGCTCAGCGGCGATTGGTCCTTATTGGAATGGCGCTTGCCACGCTTGCTGGCCGCGGCATTGGCGGGTGGTGTGCTTGCTGTTGCCGGTGCCGTGCTTCAGCGTTTAAGTGCTAACCCGATGGCGAGCCCTGAAGTGATGGGGATCAGTGCCGGTACGGCGCTGGGACTGATTGTCACTATTTTTGCTGGCATGGGCGCGTCTATGCTGAGCTTGTATGTCGGCGGCTTAATCGGTGCCGGCGCGACCTTGGCGTTGATTGTGCTGCTTAATCGCAAAACTGGCTTTCAGCCAGAAAAAGTATTGCTCACTGGCGTCGCCATCGCCGCACTGATGCAAGCGGTGCAAAGCTTCTTGATGGCGGGGGGCGATCCTCGCGCGTATCAAGTGCTCGCATGGATTTCAGGCTCAACCTACTATGTGACTGACAGCACGGTGACCACGCTGACCTTGGTTACAGCTGTGCTGGTGGCATTGGGATTAATGTGTCAGCGTTGGCTCGATATCTTGCCGCTCGGTGGCGAAACCGCCCAGTCTCTGGGTGTAAAGGTAGGGCGTGCCCGCATGGTCTTGCTGGCCCTCGTCGCGGTGATGACCGTCAGTGCCACCTTGGTAGTGGGGCCGCTCAGTTTTGTCGGCTTGATGGCGCCACACATTGCGCGCAGTTGGGGGGCGAAAAATGCCCGCGCGCATATGGTCACCGCCGGATTGATTGGCATGGGATTGATGCTGTTTGCCGATTGGCTAGGACGACAATGGCTGTATCCGCAAGAAATGCCGGCTGGGATCATTGCTTCCTTGATAGGCGGGCTCTACCTAATGGTCGTGCTACGTAAGCTATAGTTTTAGCGTATGGTGATCGACAGGATCGCCTCATCCCTAACTAAAGAGGTGCAGTTTGCATCTCTTTTTGTTTGAGGAGCCAAGAGAATGAACAGTGATTCCATGCAGCGTGTGGCGGTTGTCGGTGCAGGTGGCGCAATTGGTGAAGCTTTTTGCCGTGCATTGCTCGACAAGCCATCCATTCAGCAAGTCTTTGCCTTGGGGCGTCACCCCGCGCCACTTGCTGAGATAAGTGAAAAGGTCACTCCTGTGGCGGTGAACATTCGCGATGAAGCATCAATACAAGCAGCGGCCGAACACATCGACGACAACCATTTAGATGCGGTGATCATTGCCTCGGGGATGCTGCATGATGATGCGGTCAGTCCAGAAAAGCGCCTTGCGGCGTGCAGCAGTGAGGCGATGCACCAGCTGTTTGATGTGAATGCCGTCGCGCCGCTGCTGTTGAGCAAACATCTTGCGGGCAAATTGAAACGCAACGCTGAGGCGAAGCTCGCTATCTTGTCGGCGCGCGTGGGCAGTATCAGTGACAACCGTGCGGGCGGTTGGTATGCCTACCGTGCAAGCAAAGCGGCGGTGAACATGTTAATCAAAGGCATGAGCATCGAACTTGGCCGCCAAGATAAATCATTAACTGTGGTTGGCCTGCATCCGGGGACCGTCGACAGTCGTCTATCCGCGCCATATCAAGCCAATGTTAAGCCCGGCAAGCTATTCAGCCCGGCCCAATCGGCTGGCTACTTATTGTCGGTATTGGATGGCCTCGACAGTCGTCACACCGGGCGTCTGTTTGCATGGGATGGAGAAGAAATTGCCCCGTAGACTGGGGCATTATCGAGTCACTTCCAATGCAATGGCTGCTCTAGGGTCGACAAAGGCTTTTCGCTTCCTAGTCCTATCATTTCATCGTATGCCGTGTCGGTCACTAACACGTACTGCGCGGCGTTAACCCATTCAAAATCCTCTTTCACCGCCAGCAAGCTGCGAGATAAGTAGGGCTTATCGCCGTGATAAATCAGCTTCTGCTCCACCGTATCCCCGTGACGCAAAAAGGCGATGGCTTGATACAACATGCCATCAATGCCACGGATCTGAATCTTGTCAATGTTGTCGCAATTTATCAGTTCGCTCAGTTGTAAATTCATCACTCGTCCTTGCGGTTAGGCCTTCCCCAGCCACTACGAGCCATGCAAGCACGCGGATCCCTCTAGGGTAAAGCATTATCAGTCGCAGCCCCCTTTTCAGTCTGTAATGTAAAATAAATGTTACGCAAAGGTAAAATTAAAACCGTGGCAATGAGATGATTTTCTCTGCAAAGTCGACGTAACCTGTGGGTAACGGAGACAATGCGTAAGGCTGACTGCCGCTGTTTACGCGCGATTTTTTACGCCAGACAACGACACAAGGCGGTGAACGTGAAACAGAGTAAATACCAATCCAAACCCGTTGATGAGCTGGGCCGAGTAGCCTGGTCGGCACAAGAAAACGATGTATGGCGCCAGTTAGTCACACGGCAACTTGCGTGTATCAAAGACAAAGCGTGTCAGGAATATTTAGACGGACTACGCATGCTCGACTTGCCGCATGATACGGTGCCACAGATCCCATATGTGAATGAAGTGTTAATGCGAGAGACGGGCTGGCAAGTGGCTCCTGTGCCTGCATTGATTGATTTCGACCATTTCTTTGCCTTATTGGCGGACAAGAAATTCCCTGCGGCGACCTTTTTACGCACCAAAGAAGACTTTGATTACTTGCAAGAGCCGGATTACTTCCATGAGATTTTCGGTCACTGCGCGATGCTGACTCACCCAGCGTTCGCTGAGTTTACCCACATGTACGGCCAACTGGGTAAGAAAGCCACGCCCAAAGAGCGCGTCTATCTTGCACGCTTATATTGGTTTACGGTCGAGTTTGGTTTACTCAGTGATTCGCAAGGCAATCGCAGTATTTATGGCGGCGGGATCTTGTCGTCGCCGGCGGAGACCGAGTACGCCTTTAATAGCGACAAAGCGGTGCGTAAGCCTTTAGAAGTGATAGATGTCATGCGCACGCCCTATCGGATTGACATCATGCAACCCATTTACTTTACCATTGAGTCGATTGACGATTTATTTGCCATCAGTCAACGTGACTTGATTGCTGATGTGCATCAAGCCATGGAACTGGGCCTCCATGCGCCTTTGTTCCCGCCCAAACCGAAAAAGACAGAACAGCAAAAGGAAACGCAACATGTCTGAACTAACTGAGTTGAAATGTGAAGCCTGTAATATTGATGCCCCTTTGGTCAGTGCTGAGGAAATGCCAGCGCTGCTTAAAGACATTCCGCAGTGGCGTAAAGTAACACGAGATGGGATTGATCAGCTCGAACGTGAGTTCACCTTCCGCAACTTTAAGTTGGCGTGGGCGTTTGCCAACCAAGTGGCTGAGCTGGCTGAGCAAGAAGGACACCATCCCGCTATCTTGCTGGAGTGGGGTAAGGTGACCGTGACTTGGTGGTCGCATAAGATCAAAGGCCTGCACAAAAATGATTTTATTTGTGCGGCGAAAACCGACGACATTGTCCCTGAGTAAACCAAAAACGCCCCGAGTGTGATCTCGGGGCGTTTCTTTTTCGCTCACTTGCTATCTATCCCAGTCACGCAAGTATCCATCCTGCGATCTCATCACCATTTCTCGGCAATCTTTTACTCTTCTTACGACTCTTGGGCCGTAGAGTAAGATAGATTGAAAAAAGTGACACGGTCACTTTATCGTGTTGAGCTTACTCTTCTTCGTCGCTTGTGTCTTTTTGCTTAACGGCAAAATACTGCGCTAGGATTTCGTCAGTGAGCTCACCTTTTTCCTCAAGGGCTTTGAGCTTTGCCACAATCGCTTTTTGTTCGTCGAGTGAGGGCAAAGTCTCTGGCTCATGCTCGGGGGCGTCATCGGCCAGTTGATTCAAAATATCCATAAATGTACCTCGTAATATGCTTAACGCAGAGCCTAGCAAAAATCGTGATTTTGCCCAAGCAAAAGACGAACGTGAGCCAAGTAGTTGGACTTAACACACTCAGTTACATCAAAAAAAAGGCTCAGACCCCGCGCCATTGGTCTACGTTTGTAGTAAAGGTTTGTTTTAGGGAGAGTGAGCTGTGAGTGAAATCTTTTTTTCATGCCAACCCATCTTTGATGAAGCGCAAAACCAGTGGGGCAATGAGCTGCTGTTTAGGGACGGCCAAGAAAATAAGTTTCCTTCAATCGATGAAGATACGGCGACATCGCGCATTCTCAGTGCTAATTTTTTATCAGGGAAAGAGCTCGATGATAGCTTACGGTACGTGGTGAGTTTTTCGGAGGCTGCACTGCTTGATGAGATCCCCTTTTCGATTCCGGTTAAATCTCTAGTGATTTGTGTCACCGCAAAGTGTAACGCGACGCCGATGCTGGTGAAGCAACTGGAGTCTTACCAGAAAGCTGGCTTTACCATTTTAGGAGAGAGTGATGTCTTCACGAGTCGCTGGCAAAGGCACTTACAGCTTTTCGATGTTGTTCGTGTGAGTATGGCTTCAGAGAACTTGTCCGATTGGACGGGGTCGATCTCCAGTAATCCGGGTATGCGCTTTTTAGCCACGAAAGTGGAGAGTAATGAGGAATTTTTGTTGGCCAAGCATCTCGGGTTCAGCCTATTCCAAGGATATTTTTTTGAACAGCCTTTGATTAAAAGCTATAGTGATGTAGCTCCCTCAGTCATTAGCCTACTTGATGCCTGTATTGTGGTTAACCGCAGCCCCCATGACATCGACGAAATCACAGACGTGATCTCTCGAGATGTGTCCTTGTTATATAAAGTGGTAACCAGCGCTAATATTCTCGCTAAATCAAAGAAGAAAACGATAACAAACCCCAAACAAGCAGTAGTATATCTAGGACTGGAATCACTGCGGCGGCTAATTTCTTTGCTGATCATGTCTAACATGAATCACCAAGAGTGTTCTCATCTACAAAATGCGGCCATTCTGCGCGCTATTTTTATGCAGCAAGCTAGCCCATTATTGAAAAGCATTGATCCTGACGAAGCCTTTTTAGTGGGGGCATTTTCACTCCTTGATGCGATGCTTGGTATCCCCATGGAGGATGTTGTGAAGCAGCTTTCACTCGACCAAGAGGCCAAAAACGCATTGATGTCTCAGTCAGGACCTTATGGTGAGCTTTTGGAGTTATGTAAGAACATTGAACACGCCAATTGGGACTGGGTCGGCTCGCTGTGTGAAAGGATGACGTTAAAGGAGCGCGCTGTCTTGAGGGCGTTTGATAAAGCCCGTTATCAAACCCAAACCTTGGCGGCGACGATGCAGGTGTGAACATGATGAATAAAGTAGGTATGCGGCTAGCTGTTATTTTGATTGTACTAGCGACCTTACTATTGGGGGTGTTTGGTTACTACAATTACCATGTTGCCAAAGAGCGGCTTGAGTCCGATATGAATCAGGACATTAACTCGATCACTCAGCGTCTCAAGCAGCGTCTCCCTACTCTGATGTGGAATTATGACTTTAATAATGTTCAAAATGATTTAGACAGTGAAATGGGCTCTCGTTATGTCCATCGCCTTGAGCTGACGGATAGCAATGAAGAATTTCGTTATGTGACTGACTCTAAAGGCATGCGGTCAAACGATGAGTTAAAAGAAATCAACGTTTCCTTGGTCTATGATCAGGAAGGCCAATCTGTCGATGTGGGTAGGTTGATTATCTACCAAGATAGTCGATACATTGATAAAGAGCTCAACACAGAAATTCTCCGTACTGCCACGCAAATCATTCTGTTGAACTTGTTGGTTGGTTTTTTTATTTGGAAATACGCTAAGCAGATCAATCGAGCGGAACAAAGTCGTGCGTATTTAAATACAGTGATTCATAGTTACACTGATGCGCTATTAGTGCTCGGCGATAAGCACAGTATTATTACTATTAATGACTCGGCTAAGAAGTTATTCGAATTAGAATCTGTGCCCGACGAAGCGATCAGCTTATCGACGATTATTTCTCGCGTCAGCCCTAATTCACGCGGCTATTTTTCACAAGCGCTTTATGGTCTCGGAGGGCAGTTACAGCGGTCATACGAGATAGATACGGATCAAGGTGTCCGTATTGTGCAGGTCAAATCAACGCCCATCAAAGATGAAGACCCGAGAGCACTGAACGTGGCGATTATTCGCGATATCACGGAACAGCACCTCGATAAACAAAAAGTATCTAAAGGGGCTGAGCTTTTCTCTGCGATGAAAAGCTTACAAGATAAGTTTCTGATCAGGGAAGATTTCGGTAAGAGTTTCCAAGATGTTTTGCAGATCCTATTACGAATAGGGGAAAGTAATCATGGCATTATTGTCGAGGTGGGTCACAGCGATGATGATCCGATCAAAACCAATCTGCCTTATAAAGTGCTCGCACAAACTCGATTGGTGAAGAATGAGTTTATTGGTGAAGAGTTTGTGCGAGGACTGATTGAGGAAATCATTGAGACCAAACAAAGCAAACGTAGTCTGCAAATGGCGAGTGTGGCAGGAAATAATCAGAAAATGATTATCAATGTCTACGGTACGCCTCTTTATATGTCGAGCCAAATGGTAGGGGTGGTCTGCTTGTTTGATGAATCGACCACCTACAATGAAGATCTTCAAGGCTGGATTGAGCCGATACTATCAAGCTTAAGCTCAATGGTGCACTTTGTGCAGCAGAAGTCGTTGAATGACATGATCTCAAAAGAAATGGCACGAGCCAAGGAGCAAGCAGAGCGGGCGAACGAATCAAAGACCAACTTCTTGGCGATGATGAGTCACGAGATTCGCACACCCATGAACGGCATTGTTGGCATGTCTAACCTTTTGATGGAGACCTCGCTCAATCAGCAGCAACGCTATTTTGTTGATACGTTGCAACACTCGTCTACGGCACTGCTGAATATCATTAATGATGTGCTCGATTTAACTAAGATTGAAGCTGGAAAGATGACGCTCACCAAACAGTCATTAGATTTGGCGGAGCTTGTTCACGAATCCTTAAGTATTTTTACCGCAAAAGCAGCGGAAAAGCAGTTGCGCTTACATTGCTATATCGATCCAGACATGCCTTGTGATATTGAAATTGATGCCACGCGTTATAAGCAGGTGATCATAAACTTGGTTGGCAACGCCGTTAAGTTTACCAAGCAGGGACATATTGCTGTGCGGTTATTCCAACGGCAAACGGGTGATGGCTCAGTAACATTGGTCATGGAAGTAGAAGATACAGGGATCGGGATCCCGGAAGACCGCCACGAAGCCATTTTTGAGAACTTTACCCAAGTCGACAACTCCTATTCGCGTTCTTATCAAGGCACGGGACTGGGCTTACCAGTCTGTCGTAAATTATTGCGGCTTATGGATGGTGACATTTACATCCGCAGCCAAGAGAATCAGGGGACCACCTTTATCGCCGAAGTGCCCGTCACGATCAGCGATCCTGACTCTCAGTTATTAGCCCACTCCAAGCTAGAAGCGGGGATAGAGGGTGATTCCATCTACTTGGTATCGGAAGACGCGATTTTGATCGATACGCTATCCGCCTACTTAGACCGACTCGGTTTGCGTTTAGTGGCTAAAAGCGATGGAAACGAATTAATCGTTGGCGATCTGAGCGACGCTGTGTTGATGATCGACCAAGATAAAATGCAAAGTTGTCAGGCGTTAGTGGGCAAAGCGCAAAAATCAGTCGCAATTAGCCATGATGGTCATCATGACACTGGCATGGCGACGCTGACTTGTCCGATTTATCACGTTGAACTGTATCGCGTATTAAACGAGGATGAGAATGCATTGACAGAGCCTGAGCCTGTGGCTGGGGAGTATGATGACATCCAATTCAATCTTAACGTTCTCGTGGCTGAAGATCACTTGGTGAACCAAGAATTGATTGACATTATTTTATCTAAACTAGGCTGTCAGCGTGCGCTGGCCGTCAATGGTAAAGAAGCGTTAGAACTTCATAAGTCTTCACCGTTCGATATCATCTTAATGGATTGTCAAATGCCGGAAATGGATGGCTTTGAAGCCACGCGTGAGATCCGAAAATTCGACAAAAACACGCCCATTTTGGCAGTGACGGCTAACGCGCTCTCTGGTGATGCAGAGCGTTGTGTGGAAGCAGGGATGAACGGACATCTCGCTAAGCCCTTCAGTAAAGATCAACTCATTGAATTGTTACTCCTGTATGCTCATCCAGATGCGGTCAGTTATGGCGATAAAACCACTGACGAAGAGGAAACAACCTTGGATGACTTAGCCAGCGAGCACTTTACAGATGCGTCCACAGAGACAAACTCCTTACCAGAACCAGAACCAGAACCAGAACCAGAACCAGAACCAGAACCA
>NZ_PXUD01000005.1:0-5525 GCF_003390965.1 Salinivibrio sp. HTSP | reverse complement strand
CACCATATTCATCGGTTAAATTTGGATCCATTCCCGCTTCCAACATTGCTTTAAGTGCATCTGTCGTTTTGCGCCACATGGAAAAATAAGCAACAGACTGCGCCCCCTCACCTTCACCAAGTTTGGCTGCAGGATCAGCTCCTAGCGCCATCAACATTTTGATAGCTGGAATATTAGTATCAGCGACGGCAAACGCTAACAGGGTAAAATGCTCGTTGCCTGGCGCATCAACCTCTGGCAGTTTTTCCGCTAATGCTTTCGCTTTATCGATATCATGGGCTTTCATCGCCTCAGCAACGGCCAACAATTCCCCCTCAAAAAAGACCTCTGGATAGGGTTTACTGCGGAATAAATTAAAAGCGCCGGCTTTTGCTACCCAGAGCAAAAGCACAATCCCTATTCCGATGGCTGTTACCTTTAACACCTTATAGGCCTCGCTTATAGATTGGCGTCGATGCCATAACGCTCTCGCAGTATCTTTTCATCCTGTCGTTTGGATGCGTCTGATTGCGGTGCTAGAAATTCATTTTCACCCACAAGCTTACACTCGCTACGTGTTAAATAGCCCTCAGGGTCGTCACACCACACAATATCGAGTCGATAACGCTCTCCATAGGGCGTCAAAGCGGGAAACTGTACGCCAAGCTCAATCATCTTCTGCTGAATGTTCAGCATTTTTTGATACGCGTCGCTGGATTTATCCATGCGTTGCAAACGACTCTGAACTACGAAAGCGACAGTTACTCCGGAGTGATCCATCACAAAGGGATCAGCCCCGTTCTCCAAAAGATAGAGTGCCTCATCAAACATCACCCGTATAAATCTGAATAAAATCGTTTCTCCGAGACTATCTTTAGCATTCACGTCCGCGCCAAACTCAACCAACAGCTTCAGTGCGTCATTATCTTCTAGGTCCGGTACATCAAAAATCAGCGTACCACTGCCTCTCTTTATTTCGGTATCCATGCCAGCTTCCAACATCGCTTTGAGTGGCTCTGTGGTTTTAAGCCTCATTGCCAAATGCGCCACCGTTTCTGAAACATCCGTACCGGCTATCACGGCGTCATCAATTTTGGCGGCAGGGTCGGCCCCCAGCGCCATCAGCATCTTGATAGCTGGAATATTGGTATCAGCGACAGCAAAGGCTAATAGAGTAAAATGGTCATTACCGTGAGCATCAATATCTGGCAGTTTTTCCGCCAATGCTTTCGCTTTATCGATATCATGGGCTTTCATCGACTCGGCAACGGCCAATAATTCTCCCTCAAAGAAGACCTCTGGATAGGGTTTACTGCGGAACATATTTAATACTCCTGCTTTTGCGGTAACTGACAGCACAATACCTGCCAAGATAATTAAAATAATGTATTTCATCGCGGTTTAAACCTGCTTGGCTAGCGTGTATAAATCATCGACTTTACGATCTTCGATAGCTTCGCGCATCATATCCATACCATGTAAATTGATTCGCTCTTTTAGCGTAACGTCGGTATCTTCTTCTATCGCTACGTTAGTGCCAAGAGCCGCGTCAGCGCTTTTCGCCTGAGCTGTTAATGATTTCGGCTTGGAAAAGGTTTGGGTGGTATTACCAACCGCGCTGGGTAAACGCCTTAAAACGGGCATCTCTTCTTGCGCATGGGTGAGCACCTCACCCTCTATTCGATAACGAGTGATATTCTCATCACTGCCTTGTTGTGCTGTGGGCACCCCATATCGCTCAACGGTCTTCTTATGCAATCCAGCACTGTTAAAGGTGGTGGCAGGAAAATTACCGGCTTTCGAGGCCGCAGAGGCTAAACCTCCTCCTAATGAGTGACCCGCAATCTCTACAGACTTTTGACTGTCGGTAATTTTTGAACCAATGTCTACGGCTTGTTTATAGTATTTTGACCTTCCCAAAAGAGCTTGGGGGATATTACCTTTGGTCCAGTCTCCCGTCGCTTCTGTGCCTCGAAAAGCCAGTACTGGCTTCGCCTCTGGTCCAAATACGTCAGGATCCGGTATATACACTTGTGCACGAAAGTTTGTTTTATCGACTTTATAATCTTTAGGATCAATGCCTAACTTTTTAAGCTGTTTTTCGTTCGCCCGCGCCCAACCTGAATCATTATCAAAATCCTCGGCAAGCTGCTTGCGTCTGTCATCTAGATCATCAACAGGCTTATCTAACGTATAGATATGTTCACTAAGCATCGCTTTTTCAGCCGCGTCCATATCTTGCGTAAATCGCTCAGCAACGTCTGGCTCTTTCTCGCTGGCACGCTCTGTGATCGCTTCACGTGCTTTGCGCCGCTTGGCTTTGGTGGTGCCTTTTTCTAACACATACAGCATTTGTTCGGGTGAGCCGCCACTTTTTACCAACGACGATAAGTCTTGACCGAGAGGTGGTAATTCCTCGGGAAGCGCTTGCGTGATGGTGCCCTTGAGCTGCTGCTCTGCCACGGACTTAAAGTAGCCAGGGCTGTAAATCGGTTTTGACCAAAGTGCTTCAACCGGGTTGACCAAAGGCAAGATCCGCAAGAAAGGCGCATTGCTTTTAGCCGCCCCCTCACCACAATCATGTGATGGCGACTGGTAAGGCGTATCACCAATAAACACATCGCCTGAACCCGCAGCAACCTGACCGCCACAGCCAATGGCATCGCCGACCCGTGAGGCCGGCTTACCGTTGATGGAAACATTCGACGACCCTGCACTAATGCTACGCCCATGAATACCATGCGGCATATTCGGGCAAGGGCAAGCATGAAGCAGTACAGGGTCACCTTTACGTGCTGCTGGCTTGCCATTGATTGACACATCAGGGCTACCGCTAATAATGGGGGTGGCAGGGAAGCAACCATGCCCTGCCGCACTGTCTCCGAGTCTTCCAGCACTTGGCATCATTACCCCCGTCGGTCCGGATCGTCAGGCTGTTGAGGCTTATCTGTCTCATCAGGCTTAACCATAGTGGGTGCCGTGCCTTTACCGGGAGAGCCGCCTTCATTGATCTTCACTTTGGTGCCAGAGATAGTGATCCCGCCGCCGTCAATTTTGACAAAACCACCGGGGCCTTTAATCGTTAACTCATTACCAGCTTCCAGCACAATGTCTTTGGCGGTTAAGTAACTCTCATTACTGACTTTGGTCCGTTGGTTAGCGCCGATCTCTTTCTCTTCCGAGGCCGTGGCTTGTGTGACAATCCCGCCTTCCACTTTGGTGATCATGCCGCCAGAAATAAAGCGACTCAGTTTACCCAAGATACGCTGCACGAGGTTGCGGCCAATTTTCTGGTGGTGATCTTGACCAAACTCCTCAACGACATTTTTGCCAACCATGCGATGGCTATTTTCCGTCACAGATTGATAAGCGTTGCGCCCAACTTGACGGTGGCTATCCACACCCACAAATTCGCGGTGGATGTTTTCGGTGACAATATCTTGGTCTTTCTGCGCATGGATGTAGATTTGCTCGATAGACGCTTGGTCTTCAAAGCGGATTTCATTCGACCCTTCACCCTGGTGGGTTTGCGTTTTGATCACCGTGCGCGTTTTATGATTAGGGAGCAAATACGGTGGCACGTTCGTCGCGTGGTAAGTGCGCCCGGTAATAATCGGTTGATCTGGATCGCCGTTAAGGAAAGATACGATCACTTCATGGCCGATGCGAGGGACTGCCATAAAGCCGTATTGTGCGCCAGCCCAGCCTTGGGAGACGCGTATCCAACACGAGCTATGCTCATCTTGTTTGCTTTCTCGATCCCACGGAAAGTGCACCTTCACACGGCCGTGCTCATCGCAAAAGATTTCTTCGCCTTTCGGGCCGACCACTTCGCCAATCATGGGTCCATCAACTTGCGGCTTAGGCTGTGGGGTGGCACGCCATTGTCTTGTCGCAGGGATCACTTTGAAGTCGTTATGGTAGGTGGTTGCGCCGGTTCCGCCCTCTTCTTCCAATGCCTGAGGCTGCTTACCCACATGCGACACACTCACTACTAACCAATCTCGGTTAGCCGGTTTGTGCAAACTTTCAATCAAGTCAAATTTCACACCCGCCTGGAGCGCAGGCACATGGCTTTGCCCCTGGGCGGTTGAGGCCTCGCGCCGCAAAAACTCGTTACGAATGCGGGTAAATGCTTTGCCACTTGGATCATTTTTGTAGCGGCCAGGCGCATCGAAATACTCGTAATCGGTGCGCTGATAACTGGTGCCATCCGCCTCATGAGGCTGAAGAAAACTATAAGCCGGCTTTTTAAAGCTATAATCTTTGAGGACGGTTTTGTTTGACTCACTTTGGTCACTGATATCGATGTGGCGAACATAAGGATCGCTATAAGTCCCTCCAGAAAGGCTATTTTGCTCAACGGGTTTGGCATATTTCTCGATAAGTGATGAGTCGTCGTAGAAGTGAACCGTGTGCTTATCTTCTAGATGAGTAAAGTAATAGTTAATCCCTTCTTCAGCCGCTAAGCGATGCAAAAACGCTAAATCACTCTCTCTGTATTGCACACAGAATTCGCGCTCAGGTAAGTCTCGTTTCAATGAAAAATCAACATCAGTGATCCCCATCTCCGTTAACAGGGTTGAGATGATGTCTTTCACTGTCTGGTGTTGGAAAATACGGCTATTTTGACGTAACGATAAACGCTCTAATGACGGCACCAAGATAAGAGAATAAAACGTGTGATGGTGACCAATCTCTTTGTGCGTGAAGCGTCGGACAATACCGTGTACGTACTGCACCGGCTCTTCATTACGAAATACCGTTAGGAGCGCCTTTTTATCAACCGTTTGCTCAGCAGTAATACCCGATTGACGGCTGGCGAGTGAAATATCGTAGCGATAACCATACAAAGGCTGACCGCCTGCGTAGCTATCAGACACAGACTCATGCCCTTGATATTCACGCACAACAAAGGTGTCTTCTGATAAACCGTCTACAACCAGTGAAAATCTCAGCGTTGCCATTATTAATGTCTACCTCTATATGATGGGAAAGCAAGTAGCCCACTGTGCCAGTGGGCTACTCGATTTATATCGCGACGCGTTAAGTTTACGCCTCGATCGGCTTACGCCAGTCGTCTGACCCTGAGGTACCAGCGTTGACGTGATCCCATGTCACTTTACGGTAAGACATAGACACGGTCAGATTCTGAGTAAAATCTGACTTAGCAGGGTCTTGGCAGTGTGGCATTTCACAATGGATATCGACGATAGAGGCGTTTTCCAGCTTGGTGGTAAAGAAGTTTTCTTGTTTGCCCTCGATCGAGGTGCGGTACCACTTCAGTTCGACGGTAGACATTTTCTCACCCGAAGACAGCGCGTTATAAAGCAGAGGGACAGCTTTGTTGAGCGCGACGGTGAATTTGAAAGGCTTGTGAACACGTTGGCCTGATGGCTGACCAGATTGCGGGTCAGTTGGAACAGTAACATTGTGATCAAACTGCTGAACCAGCATCTCATCTTCGTGACCTTCAACGAATGCATCACCGATTGAATCAGCGGTGCAGGCACCGGCAGTAATCAAACCCTGAGTTTCACCTTCAA
>NZ_PXUD01000045.1:0-7663 GCF_003390965.1 Salinivibrio sp. HTSP | reverse complement strand
CCAACGTTAACGTGCGTTTTCGTACGTTCAAATTTTTCTTTAGACACGATCGTCTTCCTTCCTAGTTGTGAGTTAAAGGACTTGGCCTAGTAACTCAGAAGTCAGTGTTTGATGCCGAGCACGATGTCGGCATCTGGACCAAAATAATTAGCTACGCTCTGCGATCAGGGCGTCAGCGATGTTCTTAGGCACTTCACCGTACTCGCTAAATTCCATCGAGTAAGATGCACGGCCTTGTGTCGCACTACGTAGGTCAGTAGCGTAACCGAACATTTCAGACAGTGGAACCTGGGCGCGTACGATCTTCAGACCCGCAGGGCCTTCTTCCATACCACCGATCAGGCCACGACGACGGTTCAAGTCACCGACAACGTCACCCATCCACTCTTCTGGCGTGGTTACTTCAACCTTCATCATTGGCTCAAGCATAACAGGCTGCGCGTCGTGAGCACCTTTCTTGAATGCCATTGATGCGGCGATCTTAAACGCCATTTCGTTAGAGTCAACATCGTGGTAAGAGCCATCGAACAAGGTTGCTTTAACGTCAAGTACCGGATAGCCAGCCAGTACACCGTTAGCCATCTGCTCTTCGATACCTTTAGCCACCGAGCTGATGTATTCACGTGGAACCACACCACCAACGATTTCGTCAACAAAGACAAAGCCTTCGTTCGGCTCTGATGGTTCGATTTTCAGCCATACGTGACCGTACTGACCACGACCACCAGACTGTTTAACGAACTTACCTTCAACTTTGGTGCTACCACGGATGGTTTCGCGATAAGCAACCTGTGGCTTACCAACGTTACACTCAACGTTAAATTCGCGACGCATACGGTCAACGATGATGTCTAGGTGAAGCTCACCCATACCAGAGATCAGGGTCTGGCCAGACTCTTCGTCAGACTCAACGCGGAAAGATGGATCTTCGGCCGCCAGTTTACCTAGCGCGATACCCATTTTCTCTTGGTCAGCTTTAGACTTAGGCTCAACCGCGATCTGGATAACTGGATCAGGGAATTCCATGCGCTCTAGGATTACTTTTGAATCCATTGAACATAGGGTATCACCCGTGGTCACGTCTTTCAGACCAACCGCAGCAGCGATGTCGCCGGCACGGATTTCTTTGATCTCTTCACGCTTGTTGGAGTGCATCTGTACGATACGACCCAAACGCTCACGCTTTTGCTTCACTGAGTTATAGACAGTGTCGCCAGAGTTAACCACACCTGAGTAAACACGCATAAAGGTCAACGTACCTACGAATGGGTCAGTCGCGACTTTAAATGCCAATGCTGCAAACGGTTCTTTGTCGTCAGCGTGACGTGCGATTGGGTTACCGTCTTCGTCTTCACCTTTGATTGACTTCACATCAATCGGTGATGGCAAGTATTCGATAACCGCATCCAGTACTGCCTGAACGCCTTTGTTCTTAAACGCAGAACCACAGGTTGCCAGTACGATTTCGTTATCAAGGGTACGCTGACGCAGGGCTGTCTTGATTTCTTCTTCAGACAACTCACCTTCTTCAAGGTATTTGTCCATCAGCTCTTCAGAGGCTTCAGCAGCAGACTCAACCAAGAAGTTGTGCCACTCTTCTGCTTGCTCTTTCAGATCGTCTGGAATTTCTTCATAGGTATAAGTCATACCCATGTCTGCTTCGTTCCAGTTGATCGCTTTCATTTTGATCAGGTCAATCACGCCCTTGAACTGGTCTTCTGCACCAATGTTCAAGTGAATTGGCACAGGGTGTGCGCCAAGACGGTTTTTGATTTGATCAACAACGCGCAGGTAATCAGCACCCGCACGGTCCATCTTGTTGACGAATACCATACGCGGTACTTCGTATTTATCAGCCTGACGCCATACGGTTTCAGACTGAGGCTCAACACCTGATGAACCACAGAATACAACCACCGCACCATCAAGAACACGCAAAGAACGCTCAACTTCGATAGTGAAGTCAACGTGTCCAGGAGTATCGATGATGTTTACGCGGTGTTGTTTGAACTGCTGATCAGAACCGGCCCAGAAAGTCGTGGTCGCGGCTGAGGTGATGGTGATACCACGCTCCTGCTCTTGCGACATCCAGTCCATGGTAGCGGCGCCGTCGTGTACCTCACCGATTTTGTGTGACAGACCTGTGTAGAACAGGATCCGCTCGGTAGTCGTGGTTTTACCGGCGTCTACGTGAGCACAAATACCGATGTTACGGTAGCGCTCGATAGGGGTTTTACGAGCCACAATAGTATCCTCTTGCTAAGGTTAACCTTAGAAAATGGGTTTGGCGTGCCCCGAGTGGGACACGCCATGAAGGCATTACCAGCGGTAATGTGCGAACGCTTTGTTCGCGTCTGCCATACGGTGAACGTCTTCACGTTTCTTAACAGCAGTACCTTTGTTTTCTGACGCGTCTAGCATCTCGCTTGCTAGGCGCTGAGCCATAGATTTTTCACCACGCTTACGAGCGGCTTCAACCAACCAACGCATAGCCAGTGCGTTACGACGTACAGGACGTACTTCTACCGGCACTTGGTAAGTTGAACCACCTACACGGCGAGATTTAACCTCGACCGCTGGGCGTACGTTTTCAAGAGCTTGTTCGAATACAGCCAAGTGCTCTTTACCAGAACGCTCAGCCATGATGTCTAGTGCACCATAAACGATTTTTTCAGCCGTTGACTTCTTACCGTCAACCATCAGGATGTTTACAAATTTTGCCAGCAATTCTGATCCGAACTTAGGATCTGGAAGAATTTTACGCTGACCAATTACGCGACGACGTGGCATGGATTATCTCCGTTGTCTTCTTCAGGTTTTATCCAAAACTTTTCAGTTTTTTCAAAATTCAATTGTTTGAGTGTTTGGCCTTACTTAACGGAATCCATTAAGACTTAGGACGCTTCACACCGTACTTAGAACGACCTTGTTTACGGCCGTTAACGCCTGCACAGTCAAGTGCGCCACGAACAGTGTGGTAACGCACACCCGGCAAGTCTTTAACACGACCGCCGCGGATAAGCACAACACTGTGCTCTTGCAGGTTGTGGCCTTCACCACCAATGTAAGAGGTGACTTCAAAGCCATTGGTCAAACGCACACGGCATACTTTACGCAGTGCAGAGTTTGGTTTCTTTGGAGTAGTGGTGTAAACACGAGTACATACACCACGTTTTTGTGGACACGCTTCCAACGCAGGCACGTTGCTTTTCGCAACTTGCTTCAAGCGTGGCTTGCGAACCAGCTGGTTAATAGTTGCCATTAAATAGCTCCTGATATTACTTAACGTATAAGTGTGAAAAATCTAGCCCCAATACAACAGGGACGCGAAATTTTAGGCGTCGGGGTATGGGGTGTCAAGATTTATACAGAGATCTTTGCATTGTTTGTTTTTCGAACAGCACGCGGGGGATTTTCACACACGACAAAGACTAGCCGATTACCATGTCATTTGCGTGACATGTTCAGCGCTCAAATCGACCAATTGATGCATATCAATCAGCTCAGCACTGGGGTGTAGTTTCTCACCAAGCCCACGAGCGTCCACATCCTCTTTCAGCAAATAAACAGCATGCGTCTCGGTAAACAATCGGATTGCCCACTCGCTCCCCGCCACCCCGGCGACAACAGCATCACTGATCAAGACAATCGCACTGTTCGATGGCGCGTAGTCTAAGCACTGTGCCAAGGCTTGACGGCTGTATGGTGAGTGTTTGACCAGGTGAAGCACGGCCTTCTCCTTAAAAATGTAGAATGCGATCGCAGCCTGACAGCTGCGTTTTGATTTGCTCGACGGATAACGCTTGAGTCGACAGCACCGTAGACGTTTGCTCAAGTCCTCGTGCGGTCAACGAGGCCTGACAGGCATAAATCGCTTCGACATCACACAAGGGGAGCATTTTAAAGCTGGCGATATAGTCACGGCTCAAAATCTGGCTCGGTTGCTGCCCTTCAAGCAATTGAAAGACACCGTCGCCGATAAAAAACACCACCAAGTTGTCACAAAAGGCGGACGCAGCAAGCAGTGCATCCAGCCCTTCTCGGCCACTTGCGCTGCCATGAGGTGCCGAGGAAAAAACAAACCCTATTTTCATCACTGCCCTCTTAAAATTGCATCACACGGTCGGCGGTCAATAAAGCTTCCGCCAGCGCCCCAAGCCCCGCTTGGGAAAAGTCGGTTGCCAAGGTGCTTTGCGATAACCCATGTTGTGCCGCTTCCTGATCACTGATCACACCACGCCGCAGCGCTGCAGCTACACAGGTTTCCAGTTCCACGTGATGATCACGGGCTAACGCCTGCCACGCGCCCACCAAATCAAATTCATCATTTGCAGGGACAGTGCTCGCTAACCCATTCAATACACCATCTTGATAGAAAAATACCTTACTGACTTGATGCCCAGCCTCTATTGCCGCACAAGCAAACTGATACGCGGTACGTGCCATTTGTGTGCCGTAAGCCGGCTCCGTGACCACTAACACATATTGCAATTTCATGACGCCGCCTCTTCGGTTTTACGTTGTCTGACGTAGAGGTACACCGTGTGTTTAGAAATATTAAGCCTGGCCGCGACCCGATTAATGGCATCTTTGATATCAAAAATCCCTTTATCATAGAGCGCCATGACGATTTGGCGGTTTTTGGTATTGTTAGACACGCTTTTATCGGCGTTCACTTCTTCAACGGTACGCTCGACCGTTTGATCCACCAGCTCTTCCACATCACTGGCAAAATTAACCGATGAGGCCGCTTGCTTCGCTTGGTCGTCGGGAATAAAGGCTTGCAGTACCTGAGAAAAAGGCGCGTCTAAATTGATATTGATACATAACAGCCCAATGATGCGGTTGTCCCCGTTACGAATGGCCACCGTGATTGATTTCATCAAGGTGCCACTTTTCGCGCGGGTAAAGTAAGCGCGAGAGAAGTTGCGCTCGGAGCCCTCGATATCACGCAGCATGCGCAAGGCTAAGTCAGTGATGGGTGAACCCACCTGACGCCCGGTATTTTCACCGTTGGCGATTTTTATCGCCGACTTATTTAAATCGTCTAATGCATGCAGCACGATTTCACAGTGCTCACCAATCAAGGCGGCTAGCCCATCGACCACGGCCGAGTAGGACTGCAAGATAATGCTGTCTTGTTGGTTAAGTGGATTGGGCTCGATGAGCTCACTTTCCGTCATAATGTTCGCGCCAAAACCCTCTGTCGGTACCACGTACGCCTACCCTTATTCGACCATTTATCTTTATTGCTCTGCGCTCAGTTTAACAGAATTCCTATCTAAAAATGCAAAAAGCCCCGGCAACGCCGGGGCTGGTATCACGGGTGAAGACCTTAGCTTTTAGCCTTGGCTCGCGCTATCACCTTCTTTCGCATCATCTTTGATTTCGAGCAACTCAACATCAAATACCAAGGTTGAGTTGGCAGGAATCGATGCGGTGTCTTGGTCACCATAAGCCAGCTCTGGCGGTACAACAAAGGTAAACTTAGAGCCGACCGGCATCAGCTGCACCCCTTCAGTCCAGCCAGGGATCACTCGATTGAGTGGGAAAGTGGCCGGTTCACCGCGATCGTATGAGCTATCGAATTGCGTACCGTCAGTCAGGGTACCTTTATAATGCACCACAACCGTATCTTCTGCTGATGGCTTCTCACCATCACCCATGCTATCGACT
This sequence comes from Salinivibrio sp. HTSP, assembly GCF_003390965.1. Classification (NCBI taxonomy): domain Bacteria; kingdom Pseudomonadati; phylum Pseudomonadota; class Gammaproteobacteria; order Vibrionales; family Vibrionaceae; genus Salinivibrio; species Salinivibrio sp. HTSP. Next base: position 1,987 of record NZ_PXUD01000045.1, on the reverse strand, counting down.
TTGTACAACAGCCCAGAATCAGTTTCTTTCACGCCTTCTTTCTGCGCAAACTCAGTGCGGTATTTTTCACCGTCAGCGATCGCGGCTTCTGCTTTTTCTTTTGCTTGTTGCTGCGCAAGCTTGGTCACACGCTGATCAAGCGATTGCAACGCCGCCTGTGCTTGCTCATCGGTTAACTTTGACTCACCTTGAAAGACGTCTTGCACCCCTTGCAATACCACCTCTTTATCCAGCTCGAGACCAATTTCGGCCTGCTGCTCCAAGTTGGCGTTGAGGTATTGCGCCAAAGAAGCGCCAATCGCGTAGGCTGCTTTGTCGTCTTCGTTGGCAAACGCCGCTTCGGCTTGTTCAGCCGCTTGGTTGGTTTGCTCTACTTTTGCGTCTTCTTGTTGACAGCCGACGGCAAAGGCAACGGTTGCCGCGAGTAGCGACATCTTCATTACTGATTTCATTGGGTACTCCGTTGATGGTAAGGATTAATCCTCGTATTGTATTTACTGACGCATCCACCATGCGAAAGCCTGATTCTATCCATATACTCGTGGTTATATGGCTGCACACTCTGGAACTCAAGTATGATGCCCAAAATCCGCCACATTGTTGGCATTTTTATTCTGTTAAGCGGCCTAACGGGCTGCTGGCAGTCTGGCAAAGAAGCCCAGCGCTGGTCAATCCACCCTGAGGGCGCCACCAGCTTTAGTCTTAGCCGCGATGGCCGTTTTGCTTTACTCGCCTCGGACGAAACCGACATTGTCCTGTGGGATCTGGTCACCAATCAGCAGTTGGCGGAGTTAGGGCCGCAAGATCCTAATGCCAACCCTGTCGTGGTCAGCCATATTTCCGATAATAAGCGCTACGCTATCACCGCAACGGCACAAAACTTTGCCGTTTGGGATCTGGCTTGGAGCCAGTCTCAAGGACTCTGGTCTATTTCTGACGGCATCATCCGCGATGCCGCGATCAGCAACAATGGTGAAAAGCTGGTACTGGCCATGTCTAGCGGTAAAGCATTATTCATCGACTTAGGCACGGGAAGGCGCCTAGAGTTCCTTGCGCATCGCGATAAAGTCAATGCGGTCGCGATTTCCCCCAATGGTGCTTACGTTCTGTCAGGGGGGAATGACCATCATGCCTATTTTTGGGATACCGAGTCGGGGCAAATTATCAACGACTTCGCCTATGATCAACGGGTTAAGCAAGTGGCCTTGCATCGTGAAGGGCAATACGCGTTCGTCTCTGATGGCGGCAATCGCGCGGTGATTTGGGCTTTGCCCAGTGGTGAAAAGGTAAGTGAGCTGGATATTTTTGCTCGACAAGCGATTTACGCCAGTGCCCGTTTTTCCGATGATGGCCGTCAGTTGGCCACAGGCACCCCCTCACAGCGGGTCGAATTATGGGACGTACAAAGCGGTGAAAACATTGGCCGCTGGCAAGCCTTGGCGCAACCAGACACTCGCCCACCTAGCGCAGTCGTGTATGATGTGGCTATCGACCCCACCGGGCGAGTGATTTCCGGGACATCAGCCGGTATCGCCCAAGCTTGGTTAACCGACGCGCAATAGCGAGAGAGCAGTATGAGCGAGATTGATAAGTTACAGCAGCAAATCGACGACCTGGAATATAAGGTCGCTTTTCAAGAAGACACCATCGAGCAGCTCAACCACGCGTTAACCCAGCAGCAGGGGGACATTGAGCGTATGACAGTGCAAATTCAATACTTAGTCAGTAAGTTAAAAAACATAGAGCCGGAAAACATTGCCAGCCAAGCAGAAGAAACCCCGCCACCACACTATTGATACGAAAAAGGCGCCATTCGGCGCCTTCAGATTGCTGACGAACCCCGCCTTTTTAGGCGGGGTTCTTTTTTACAAGCGGCCGTAGGCCGCGATCGCGATATTTTTTTGTTAGAGAGTGGTCGTTATCGAACAACGCCCAAATTGACGGATAGAAGCCAGTATTTGCCTTATATCCGCCATGTTAAAGCCAC
>NZ_PXUD01000044.1:0-35821 GCF_003390965.1 Salinivibrio sp. HTSP | reverse complement strand
TTGCCAAGGTTGAGGTCACGGGTTCGAACCCCGTGTGTCGCTCCAATCACTTGGTTAACCACCAGTGTGGCGTTTAAGATAGCGCCATCTTTAATGCTGTGAAGCATCATTTCTTACACAAATCCCATCTGTCCATGCTTTCTCTGAAAGCGCATGGTGGCGCGGTTTTTTACCAACACTGCACAGACTTATCCACAGGTCAAGCGCTGTGGATAAACCAGTTAATGGATTTGTTGCTGTGTATAGTGCTGGTTATCTTATCATCAGGCACGGTATCTATGTTGCACACGTGCAATAAACGCAAAAACACCTTAACTGATTGTAAAATAAGGGATATTTAGGCTTTTCTTTCAGGTTAGCTAACGCTTTTCCACAGTGTTATTCACTTACGTGATCTTGCTCGCTTAATGCACCATCAATGTGTTTAACTATCAAAAAGCGCACCATAAATGCGCATTGCGTGACGGTTTTCCACATTATGTGAATAGCGTCATCTTTCTGCTTGTAAGCCCTGATTAAGCGTCACGAGGCAATCCTTTTTCTATGATGCGCACGAGACGACGCGTCCCTGTGGGTAGCGTTTTGACATCAATACGCTGTCGTTTTTTCTCTTGCTCGCTGAGCGCCCAGTGAATATGTTCGTCAACCAGCTCGTCCTCACCGAGCCGCGCCTTGAGACTATCGATGATCGCCTGATCGAAGGGGGCATTACCCATCGCAATAGCCAAGTTGCGCCGCCATTTTTTAATCCCTATCCGGCGTACTGCTGAGCCCTGGGTTAGCGATAAAAAAGTGTCCTCATCCCAGTTGAAAAGCGTGGTGAGCGGCTGCTGATCAAGGCTGGGGCGACAGTGGAAGTCGGCCTCTAAGGTCAGTTCGGCCTCCCGGTTAAACGGGCAAACCAACTGGCAGTCATCGCAACCATAGATACGGTTACCGATGGCATGGCGAAATTCTAAGGGGATCACACCATCATATTCGATAGTCAGGTAAGAAATGCAGCGACGGGCGTCGACCACGCCCTCTGCGATGATCGCTTGAGTGGGACAGCTGGTCATGCAGGCCACGCATTTACCGCATTGATTCTCGACAGGGGTGTCGACAGGTAAAGGAAGATCCACCAATAACTCACCGAGGAAGAACCAGGATCCCGTTTCATCATTGAGGATCAGGGAGTGTTTGCCTGTCCAGCCCAATCCTGCTTTTTCCGCTAGAGGACGCTCAAGGACTGGCGCGGAGTCGACGAAAGGGCGGTAACCATAGGGGCCGACCGCTTGTTCAATCTGTTGTCCAAGCTTTTTTAAGCGGTTGCGGATCAATTTATGGTAGTCCCGTCCCAAAGAGTAACGGCTAATGTACCCAAGCTCTGGATGCGCCAGCGTATGCGCAAAACCGGCATTGGGGGGTAAGTAGTTCATCCGCACACTGATCACGCGTACCGTGCCTGGCACTAACTCATCGGGGCGCGCGCGCATCATGCCATGTCTGGCCATCCACGCCATCTCACCGTGATAGCCGTTATCAAGCCAGCGCTGTAATTGCGCTTCATGTTGCTTGAGATCAACATCCGTGATCCCCACCTGCTGGAAGCCTAGCGCTTGCCCCCATTGCTTGATACGTTGGGCGAGGTGGTCGAAATCAATGGATGCATCGGACTTGGGTTGCGACATAGCGGTAGATCCTGAGGCCTTGGGTGGTGCAGAACAATCAATGGAGGCACTTAATGGCAACAAGTTTACCACAGAGTTTCTATCGCGCAGAGCAAGTTCGAGAAGGCGAGCAAGCGGTCGCGCGTGCATTGTCGATTCCCCTGTATCAGTTAATGCTACGCGCGGGACAGTCAGTGTTTGACAGTATTAATCACCATTATCCCAATGCGGCCAGACTATTAATCGTATGTGGCGCCGGGAATAACGCGGGTGATGGTTATGTGATTGCGCGGCTTGCCAAATCCGCAGGGTTGAACGTTACCGTCTGGTCGTTAGCGACCCCAAATAAACTGGAGGGGGATGCGGCGACTGCTTGGCAAGAGTGGCAAGATTGTGGTGGTAGCTATGTGGAACACCCACCCACCATCAGCCAGTTTGATGTCGTGGTCGATGCTATCTTGGGCACTGGATTATCGCGTGCCGTGGAGGGAGCGTTTGCGCAGGCGATCAGCGCTATCAACCTCGCGGATGTACCTGTGGTGGCGGTAGATATTCCTTCTGGGCTTTGTGCCAATAGTGGCTGCGTGAAAGGCGTGGCCATTGATGCGGATATGACCGTCACCTTGATTGCGTTAAAACAAGGATTGCTCACCGGCCAAGCTGTCTCTTATCGCGGTAAATTATTGTTCGCGGGCTTGAACGTGGCGACGGCGTTCTCGCGTCAGTGCACACCCGCCGGCTACCTTGTTTGCGACGACTGGATTGAACAGCATTTACCCAAGCGCGCGCGTAGTGCACACAAAGGCCAGTTTGGGCGTGTACTGTGTTTAGGTGGCGATCAAGGTATGGCGGGCGCGGTGACCTTATCAGCGCAAGCGGCGTTAAGAGCCGGTGCCGGGCTTGTCAAAGTAGTGACACAAAAAGCGCATACGTTGATGCTGGTCACCCGTCAGCCGGAGTTGATGACACAAGATTGGGCACCCGGCCAATCACTCAGCGAGACGCTCGCATGGGCAACCCATTTGGTTATTGGCCCGGGACTGGGCCAGAGTGCGTGGTCGGATGCGTTGTGGACGATCGCCGTGAGTGCTCGGACGCCCAAGGTGATTGATGCCGATGGCCTTAATAAGTTAGCGCGGCAGCCACAACACCGTGATGACTGGATCCTCACCCCCCATCCCGGAGAGGCGGCGCGCTTATTAGGTTGTGACACCAAAGATGTGGAACTTGACCGCTTTGCTGCCGTCAAAGCGATACACACTCGTTATGGTGGCGTTGCCGTACTTAAAGGCGCGGGAACAATCGTATATGATGGCACAAATTATGCTGTTGCTAATGTCGGCAACCCTGGCATGGCGTCAGGGGGAATGGGCGATGTGCTGTCGGGTGTAATAGGCAGTCTACTTGCGCAAGGCGTGGACTTATTTCCTGCCGCGGCTCTGGGGTGCTATCTTCATGGCAAAGCGGGTGATAAGGCGGCCGAGGCAGGAGAACGGGGGTTATTGGCCAGCGATTTACTCCCCTATTTGCAACAATTAGTTGATTAGCGCACGGGTGGCGGTAGCCATGCAAGGTGCGACGAATACCCATATAAAGATGAGATCCCTTTGTAGTATGACCCAGACTTTTACCACCTCATTGACGGATGCCGATCGCACCGTGGCGTTTGGTGCCGCGTTGGCGCGTGCATGTACGCAAAGTACCACTTGTTACTTGCTCGGTGATCTTGGCGCCGGCAAGACCACGTTCTGTCGCGGCTTTGTGCAAGCAATGGGACATACCGGTAATGTGAAAAGCCCTACCTATACGCTCGTGGAGCCTTACTTGTTAACGCCATGGCAGGTTTATCACTTTGATCTTTATCGACTGGGCGATCCAGAAGAGTTGGAGTTTATGGGGATCCGTGATTATTTTAATGATCAGGCGCTTTGCTTGATTGAATGGCCGGAAAAAGGCCAAGGCTGGTTACCGCGCGCCGATCTAGACATTAGGCTGCGCTATGACGGCGAGCAACGTGAACTGGTTATTGACGCGAATACCCATGTTGGGGTCGCAATTATCGACCGTCTAGAATGGGAAGACTAGCATGATGTGGCAGCGGCTTTGCATCTTGATGATCGCCAGTTTGTTGAGTGCAACAAGTTGGGCCAATAAGATTGAAAATATTCGCGTATGGCCCGCCCCCAATGAGACACGGGTGGTGGTGGATCTTGAAGATAAACCGGATTTTAGCTATTTCTCACTGTCACGCCCCGATAGGTTGGTGGTTGACTTAAAGCAGAGCCAGCTGGCGACGCGCTTACCTAAGCCGGTTAAAGGCAGCGATATCCTGGGTAAAATCCGTAAAAGTAGTCCGCCCGAGGCATCGACATATCGATTAGTCTTTGAGTTAAAAGACGGTGCGAAACCACATATCTTCTCGCTCGCCCCTGGGGGAGAATATGGCCACCGGCTGGTGGTTGATTTACCCCATCCTAAGAAAGTGGATAAAAATAAGCCGGCATTGTCTGTTGCTGAAAAAAAGCGGCGTGAGACGGTGGCCGCATTGCCTTTTGGCACCGAGGATATCGTGGTGGCAATTGATGCCGGGCATGGCGGTAACGATCCCGGTGCGGTGGGGCCGAGCCGCAAATTTGAAAAATATGTCACGCTCTCCATCGCTAAGCAAGCGGCGGCGCGTATTAACGCTGTTCCCGGCATGCGTGCGGTCTTAACCCGTACGGGCGATTATTTTGTCGACTTGAACCGTCGTTCCGAAATTGCACGTAAACACAAAGCCCATTTATTGGTCTCGGTACACGCGGATGGCTTCCATAAGCCACAGCCTCGTGGCGCGTCAGTATGGGTACTCTCTCGTCGCCGTGCGAACAGTGAAATTGGTCGCTGGATTGAAAAACACGAAGAGCAGTCCAACTTGTTGGGTGGAGGCTCTTTACTGGCACAGAATAATGAGGACGAGTATTTAAGCCGTGCGGTGTTGGATTTGCAGTTTAGTAACTCGCAAAAGGAAGGCTTTAATGTGGCCAAACGGGTACTAAAGGAGCTTGGCAAAGTCACTAAATTGCATAAATCGAGTCCAGAGCACGCCAGTCTGGCCGTATTAAAATCACCAGACATACCGTCTTTGCTCGTCGAGGTGGGCTTTATCTCGAATCCGCAAGAAGAACGCCTGCTATTTCAGCGTGATCACCAGCGCCGGCTCGCGGATGCGGTCTATCATGGTATTCGCAATTATTTTGAGCGTTTCCCGCCGGATGGCACCTTGTTTGCTGCGCGCAAAAACGGCGTCAAACATAAAGTCAGTGCCGGTCAGTCACTGTCGGTCATTGCTAAAAAATATAAGAGTTCCGTCGCCGCGATAAAATCGGCGAATGGGTTAACCTCTAATACGTTGCGGGTGGGCCAAGTGTTATCGATCCCCAATGTGGATGTCGCCAAATTAGCAGGAAAGACAAGTAAAGCAACATCAACGCGTACGCTGACGCACACCGTGAGCCGCGGCGAGTTTCTCGGCAAAATTGCCGAGCATTATCAGGTCTCGGTGGCGACGCTGCGCCGTGCGAATAACTTGAAGTCTGACACGCTCTGGGTCGGGCAAAAGCTGAAAGTACCGGGCGCAACACCGCCAGCGGTGAAGCACAAAGTCAAACGCGGTGAATACCTTGGCAAAATTGCTAGCAATTACGGGGTGACGATTGAGAGCCTTCGTCGCGCCAATGAATTACGCTCTGATACGCTGGCGGTCGGGCAAACGCTGATCATCCCAGGAAGCTAATATGGCGATTGAGATTTTACCCGCGCGCCTTGCCAACCAGATTGCAGCAGGGGAAGTGGTCGAACGTCCTGCCTCGGTGGTCAAGGAGCTGGTAGAAAACAGCATTGATGCCGGGGCCACCCGCATTGATGTGGATATTGAAAAAGGCGGGAGCAAACTGATCCGGGTGCGTGATAATGGTGGTGGGATCAGCAAAGCCGATCTGCAGCTTGCCCTGAGTCGACACGCCACGTCTAAGATCCATAGCCTTGACGATCTTGAGGCGATCATGAGCCTCGGCTTTCGCGGCGAGGCGCTGGCGAGTATTAGCTCGGTATCACGTCTTACCATCACCTCGCGTCCAGCTGACCAGCAAGAAGCATGGTCGGCGTTTGCCGAAGGGCGAGAGATGGCGGTGAATGTCAAACCCGCCGCCCATCCGGTTGGCTGTACCGTGGAAGTGGTGGACTTATTCTTTAACACTCCAGCGCGGCGCAAATTTTTACGCACCGACAAAACCGAATTTGGCCACATTGATGAGCTATTACGCCGCATTGCATTGAGCCGGTTTGATATCACCATCAATCTACGCCACAACGGCACGCAAGTGCGCCAATATCGACGTGTACCAGAAAATGGCGATCCACTGCGTCGCGTTAAGGCGATTTGTGGGCAAAAATTTGTTGAGCATGCGTTGCGGATTGACCTGCATCACCACGACATGGCACTGACAGGCTGGATCTGCACACCGGCAGGCGCACGACAACAAAACGATATGCAGCATTGTTTTGTTAATCAGCGAATGATGAAAGATAAGCTGATTAACCACGCGATTCGTCAAGGCTATGAACAAAGCCTTGCCCAGGATCAGTATGCCGCTTTCGTGCTGTATATTGATGTCGATCCGCATCAAGTAGATGTCAATGTGCACCCGGCCAAACATGAAGTCCGTTTTCATCAGGCGCGCTTGGTGCATGATTTTATCTATCAAGCCATTTATGACGGCTTACAGCAAGCGTTGTTCTCTGAAGATCACAGTGTGGACCCTGAGACGGGCGAAGTGAGAGAAGCCGTCACTTATCAGCCGCGAGCCTCTGCGACCGCCAAACCTAATCCATACCAACAAGCCGTAGACGCGTTTCCTGATTACCCGGGTAAGCGCGAGGGGAGCGGTGGGTCACAGGCCACGTTGCCGCGTGATACGGTATCGTATCATCACGACGCCAGTGACGGCTCACGCAGTGGCCGGCCCTCTCACGGTTCAGGCTGGCCGGGAAGACCGTCTGCTCCCTCAAGCTCACCTTCAAAGCAGGCGACGCAAGCGTATCAAGCATTGATGACCCCCCAATCTGATGCCGGGGCTGACCTTGGTGAGGCCACGCCAGCGCGTTCGACGACGTTGTCGCATTTTGACAGCGTCCCAGCAACGATCGATACTGCCTCAACAGTGGCGAGCACGGGTCAGTCTGGATTAGGCAAGGTGCTTGCGGTGGTTGAGCAGCACTATGTGTTGATGTCCTGGGGGGAGGGATTATGGTTAGCCGATCATCACCGGTTGGCATGCTGGCGTCATCAAGGGGCGTTACAACCCGCTCTGGGTGAGGGGTTAGTCACTCAACCTCTATTGATCCCACAACGGTTATCGGCCTCTGAAGAGGAGTGTCAGCGCGTGATCCAGTATCAGGCGTTACTTGGCCAGTTTGGCATTCATATTCGCCCCAAAGGGCAGCAATTAATGGTGATGTCAGTCTGTCAGCCACTACGCCAACATAACTTGCAAGCGTTTATACCGGCACTGTTGGATTGTTTGGGTGGGTTAGACCCCGACCAATCCCACACGGATCACAGCGCGAGTATGTGCAGTTGGCTGGCAAAGCAGTTGACAGTAGCATCGGATCCAGTCAGCCTTGCGCAAGCGGTACAAACCGTATCGGACATTGAACAATATTGGCAGGGGGATGCGTTAGAAAAGGGGCGCCAGCGCTACTTTAAACGCCTCGACCTGACCTCAGTGATAGAAGCATTACAGCATGACTAATCCGCTGCCTAAAGCGATTTTTTTGATGGGGCCGACTGCATCCGGGAAAACGGATTTGGCCATTGCAATACGCCAGACTTTGCCAGTGGAAATCATTAGTGTTGATTCGGCACTGATTTATCGCGGGATGGATATTGGGACAGCTAAGCCAACCGCGGAGGAATTAGCGCAAGCCCCCCATCGTTTGATCGACATTCGTGATCCGTCTCAGGCCTACTCGGCGGCAGACTTTCGTGACGATGCGCTCACAGAAATGGCGCGGATCGTCGCGGATGGTAAGATCCCACTGTTGGTGGGAGGCACCATGCTGTATTTTAAAGCATTGCTAGAAGGACTATCACCGTTGCCGAGTGCGGATCCTGACATCCGTGAAGCGTTAGAAAACGAGGCGCAACAGCATGGGTGGGAAGCATTACATGCTCAGTTGTGCGAGGTTGATCCCGTGTCGGGGGCGCGGATCCACCCCAACGATCCTCAGCGAATTACGCGGGCGTTAGAAGTCTATCGGATCAGTGGCCAGACCCTAACAGCATTAACAGAAAAAAAAGGTGAACCTTTGCCGTATCAGGTACACCAATTTGCAATAGCGCCTCAGGATCGAGGTGAATTGCATCGCCGCATCGAGCGTCGTTTCGATAAAATGATCGACGCGGGGTTTGAAAAAGAGGTACGCACACTATACGAACGCGAAGATCTGCATGTCGATCTGCCCTCGATTCGTTGTGTCGGGTACCGTCAGATGTGGGACTATTTGGCCGGACGTTGCACCCATGATGAAGCCGTTTACCGTGGGATTTGCGCGACGCGCCAGTTAGCCAAGCGTCAGATAACCTGGCTAAGAGGCTGGGATAATGTGACTTGGCTTGATAGCGACACGCCGTCGCTGTCTTTACAAACGGTGACAAAAGCGTTGACGGCAGGGACGGAAACTTGATGTATACTGTCACTGACAAGGACGCTGCTTAACCGCGACAATTGACTACAATTACAAACAAATAAGGAAAAGAAATAATGGCTAAGGGGCAATCATTACAAGACCCATTCCTGAACGCGTTACGTCGTGAACGCATTCCTGTTTCCATTTACTTAGTAAATGGTATTAAGTTGCAAGGCCAAATCGAATCGTTTGATCAGTTCGTGATCCTGCTAAAAAATACGGTTAATCAAATGGTGTATAAGCACGCGATTTCAACCGTTGTGCCGGCACGAGCTGTGAGCCACCACAACAATAACCAAGGAGCTGGTGAGCGTCCACAGGGCGAACGTCAGCAAGAAAAACCTGAGGAATAAAGCATTCTATTGCTAAGGAGTCTATCGCTTGTTTGACCGTTACGAGGCCGGTGAACAGGCTGTACTCGTTCATATAAATTTTACCCATGATGGCGAGTGGGATGATCTCAGCGAATTTCAAATGCTGGTGTCATCCTCGGGTGTCGACGCCTTGCAAGTTGTTGTCGGCAGCCGTCAGTCCCCTCATCCCAAATATTTTGTTGGAGAGGGAAAAGCCCAAGAAATAGCAGACACAGTGCAACAAGTCGGCGCGGACATTGTGATTTTTAATCACACCTTATCCGCGGCGCAAGAGCGCAACCTAGAGCAACGGTTTAAATGCCGAGTGTTAGACCGGACCGGATTAATCCTCGATATTTTTGCCCAGCGCGCGCGTACCCATGAGGGTAAGTTGCAAGTTGAGCTGGCACAGTTACGTCACTTATCTACCCGGCTTGTGCGAGGCTGGACTCACCTTGAGCGTCAAAAAGGCGGGATTGGCTTGCGTGGCCCGGGTGAAACTCAGTTAGAAACAGACCGTCGCTTAGTGCGTGATCGGGTAAAAGCGATTTTAAAGCGACTGGATAAAGTGGCGAAACAGCGAGAGCAAGGGCGGCGCGCTCGCGCACGGGCAGAAGTGCCGACTGTGTCATTGGTGGGGTATACCAATGCGGGCAAATCGACCTTGTTTAATCGGATCACCGAAGCGGGGGTATATTCGGCCGATCAGCTGTTTGCCACCTTGGATCCGACATTACGCCGTATTGAAGTCGACGACGTCGGTACCGCAATATTGGCGGATACCGTTGGCTTTATTCGTCACTTACCGCATGACTTGGTCGCGGCATTTAAAGCAACGCTTCAAGAAACACAAGAAGCGAGCTTGTTGTTACACGTGGTCGATGCCAGTGATGAACGCTTTGGTGACAACATTGAAGCGGTCAACAGTGTGTTGGATGAAATCGATGCGGCGGATGTGCCTCATCTTATCATTATGAACAAAATAGATAGTCTGGATCAGGCTGAGCCTCGTATTGAACGGGACGAAGAGGGCGTTCCGAAAGCAGTCTGGGTGTCAGCGTTGTCTGGTCAGGGTATCGCGCTCATATTTGAAGCCCTTACCGAGCGTTTATCTGGCACCATGGTGCGGCATCAATTACGGCTACCACCCAGCATGGCCGGACGAATGCAAAGTAAATTTCACCAGATGCGATGCATTGTCAGTGAAGAGTACCAAGATGATGGGCATCTACTTGTCGATGTCAGGCTGCCACAAACAGACTGGTATCGACTAGAAAAAAGAGAAGGCAACCAGCTCGGCGACTTTATCGTCAGTGATTAGGCTGCTAGAGTAAAAAATTATCGTCAGATCAATTTGATGGAGTGCGCGAATGGCGTGGAATGAGCCAGGAAACAATGGCGGTCCCGACAAAGACCCCTGGGGGAATCGTGGAGGCCGTAATCAAGGGCCACCGGATCTTGATGAATTGTTTAACAAACTAAGTCGCAAACTGGGCGGCTTAGGTGGCCGCAAAGGTAAAGGACCATCGTTCGGCGGTGGTATGGCAGGGCTAGGCGTCCTCGCGCTAGTGGGCATCATTGTTTGGGGGATTTCCGGGTTCTATACCATCGGAGAAGCTCAGCGTGGTGTGGTCTTACGGTTTGGTCAGTATGATCGTATCGTTCAACCGGGCCTGAACTGGAAACCAACTTTTGTGGATACGGTAAGCACGGTGGACGTGGAGTCGATTCGTTCGCTCAACAGCTCTGGCCTGATGCTGACCAAAGATGAAAACGTGGTCAACGTCGAGATGGACGTTCAGTACCGCGTGATGGATCCACAGCAGTATTTGTATAGCGTGACCAACGCCGATGATAGCTTGCGTCAAGCAACCGATTCGGCATTGCGTGCGGTCGTGGGTGACTCTCTGATGGATGACATCATCACCCGTGGTCGTCAAGAAGTGCGTGAGCGCACCCAAGTTGAGCTGAACGACATCATCGACAAGTACAAAATGGGCTTGTTGGTGGTGGATGTTAACTTCCAGTATGCGCGCCCACCTGAGCAGGTCAAAGACGCCTTTGATGATGCGATTGCAGCGCGAGAGGATGAGGCCCGCTTTATCCGTGAAGCAGAAGCGTATCGCAATGATGTGTTGCCGAAAGCAACGGGTCGTGCAGAAACGCTGAAAAAAGCGGCACTGGGTTACAAAGAGCGTACGGTTAACGAAGCTGAGGGTGAAGTCTCTCAATTTGAGAAACTGTTGCCTGAGTATCGTGATGCGCCACGCGTGACGCGTAACCGGCTATACATCCAGACCATGGAAGAAGTATATAGCAATACCAGTAAGGTGATGGTGGATTCGCAAAGCGGAAACAGCAACCTCATGTATCTCCCACTGGATAAGTTAATGGGAGGCGCAGCCGTTGGCGCTAACCAGCGTAAAGAAACGTCGAGCAGCCAGTACGGTATTGAGCTTGAGCAAAGCTCGCAGCCTAAACAGCAAGAGTCGGCGCCGCGTTCTGGTTCATCACGAGAAGGGAGATACTAAGCATGCGTAAGATGATGATCCCCGTTGTCGTCCTAGCGGCAGTGGTCTTTTTGATGTCGATCTTCGTGGTGAGTGAAGGTGAGCGCAGCATTGTTATCCGTTTTGGACGCGTGCTAAAAGCGGACAATGATATTGCCAAGATCTACCAACCGGGTCTGCACTTCAAACTGCCATTGTTTGATCGCGTTAAGACCTTGGATGCGCGTATTCAAACCATGGATGATCGCGCTGATCGCTTTGTCACCGCAGAGAAAAAAGACGTTATTATCGACTCTTACGTCAAATGGCGTATTAAAGACTTTGGTCAGTATTATCTGTCCACGGGGGGCGGTAATAAATTGACGGCTGAATCTCTGTTGCAACGTCGTGTTGCCGATGGCCTGCGTGCCGAAATTGGTAATAAGACCATCAAAGAGATTGTGTCTGAAAAACGTGATCAAGTGATGGAAAGCGTCCTTGAGCGTGCGGCCAGCGAGGGCTCGCGTGATTTAGGGATTGAGTTGATTGACTTGCGTATCAAGCGTATCAACCTCCCGAGTGAAATCAGTGAGTCGATTTATGCCCGTATGCGTGCTGAACGTGAGGCCGTTGCCCGTCGTCATCGTGCACAAGGTCGCGAGCAAGCGGAAATTATTCGAGCGCAAGCCGAGCTAGAAGTGGCGACAATTCTGTCCAAAGCAGAACGTCAAGCGCGGATCACTCGTGGTGAAGCTGACGCAGAAGTGGCGAAGCTGTTTGCCAGTGCGTTCAAAAAAGAGCCTGAGTTCTATAGCTTTGTTCGCTCGCTACAAGCGTATCGTAAGAGCTTTGACAGTAAGAGCGATATGCTGGTCGTGGATCCGAAGAGTGATTTCTTCAAATACATGAAGCAACCTGAAGCGATAGAAAAGTAAATCGTTAGATGGGTAGCGACGCATAAAAGACAAGGTTCTGGCCTTGTCTTTTTTTATGTCGTCATCCCCTGTTTTCGACGTAGGAGGTAAGGATGACTAGCTTGTGGGGCGCGCTAGCGCTGGTATTAGTGGTTGAGGGGTTAGGGCCGATGTTACTGCCCAAACAGTGGCGACAAATGGTCATGGCTTTAGGTGAGCAATCTGACACCCAGTTGCGGCGTATTGGCGGTTGCTTGGTGGTGATTGGGTGTGTGTTGGCTTACCAGTTTTTAACCTAGCATTCAGCCACCTGGTACCGAGAAGAGCGGTGAAAATGTCAATACGGTTAAAAAATGACTGCAACCGAGTTTTTAAGGTGCTAGAATCCATTTTTAACTAGCTGCATATCGAAGAAGATGGGTAATAACGTAGTCGTTCTCGGCACCCAATGGGGTGACGAAGGTAAGGGAAAGATCGTTGATCTTTTGACTGAAGATGCAAAATACGTGGTGCGCTATCAAGGCGGTCACAACGCAGGTCATACTCTTGTCATTGACGGTGAAAAGACCGTCCTACACTTGATTCCTTCTGGTATCCTCCGCAACAACGTTAAATGCATTATCGGCAACGGCGTGGTGCTGTCCCCGGACGCCTTGCTGAAAGAAATGGGTGAGCTGGAAGCACGTGGCGTGCCGGTTCGTGAGCGCCTATTCCTGTCAGAAGCTTGTCCACTGATCCTGCCTTATCACATTGCGCTTGACGCGGCACGTGAGCAAGCACGCGGTAAGAAAGCTATCGGTACCACAGGCCGTGGTATTGGTCCTGCATACGAAGACAAGGTTGCCCGTCGTGGCCTACGCGTTGGCGACTTGTTTGATAAAGAAGCTTTTGCTGAAAAACTCAAAGAAGTGATGGAATTCCATAACTTCCAGCTCGAGCATTTTTACAAAACTGAGCCGGTGAGCTACGAAGAGACCTTGGCGAAAGTCATGGAGCAAGCGGACATTCTCACTGGTATGGTGATGGACGTCACCCAAGAGCTGGATGATGCCCGCAAGCGTGGTGACAAAATCATGTTTGAAGGCGCACAAGGCACCTTGCTTGATATCGACCACGGCACCTATCCGTATGTGACTTCATCGAACACCACCGCTGGTGGTGTCGCGGCAGGCTCTGGCTTTGGTCCGCGTCATCTTGGTTATGTGCTGGGTATTGCCAAAGCCTATTGCACGCGAGTAGGCGCAGGCCCATTCCCGACTGAGCTGGATGACGAGATTGGCATGCATCTCGGCACCAAGGGCGCTGAGTTCGGTGCGACCACTGGCCGTAAGCGTCGTTGTGGTTGGTTTGATGCGGTGGCAATGCGTCGTGCTGTGCAGATTAACTCGGTATCAGGCTTCTGCTTAACCAAGCTAGACGTGATGGATGGTTTGGAAGAAATCAAAATCTGCACCGGTTACAAGATGGCAGACGGTTCCACGGTTGAGGTGTCTCCACTAGCAGCTGACGCGTATGAGCACATCGAGCCTATCTATGAAAGCATGCCGGGCTGGAGTGAAAACACCTTTGGAGTGAAATCTCTCGACGAACTGCCGCAAGCAGCGCTCGATTACATCAAGCGTATCGAAGAGCTGACTGGTGTGCCTATCGATGTGATCTCGACCGGTCCAGACCGTAACGAAACCATCATCAAAGTGCATCCTTTTAATAGCTAAGCACGTGAGACGGTTCGATACTAAAAGCCAGCGTTGATCGCTGGCTTTTTTACTATTTTGGTGTGGCGTTGGAAGCCAGATCGCGTGAAAGCGGAAAAAACTTGCCGCCTTTGCTAAAGTCAGTATGCAAGGTGCCGATACAAAAAAGCACACGGCGAGCGTGCGCGTTGCTGTTGGGTTTCTTGGTTGAATAGCGAGTAGGCATGAAGTTTCGAACGCTGATTTTTTCACTTTCTCTGACGACAGCGACGCTGACGACAGCAACGGCCCGCGCGGACGTCGGGGCGGCTGTGCCATTATACGAAGAAAGTGAGCTTATCACGCTGTTTGAAACCAACTCTCACCTTGAGCGCGTCGAACAAGACGAATGCCAGCTCGTGCAAGACATCGAAGCCCGAGCTACCCGTGTCGGCTCTCCCGCCTACGAGTTTTTATATGGCGATATGCTGGCGTGGGGAGTGTGTGTGGATCAAGACGCGGATCTCGGTGTTTACTACATGAAGCAAGCGGCGCAGCAAGGGCTACCCGCTGCGCTAGAGCAAATTGGCCGTTACTACGCCAATGGCACGCTGGTCCAACAGGATCAACGTCGGGCGATTCCTTACCTGCGCGAAGCCGCTTCATTGGGTGATACGCGTGCCCGGATCCAACTGGCTGAGTTGCTAGTGGATGATGTCGGTTCGCCACTTGATTATGAAGACGCTTATCGCTGGTTATATCAAACCATCACCGCAGACTCTCGTACCCGCAACCGTATTTCAGAGCTTCGTGCCGCACTTGAAGCACGGATGCCACAGAATATTATCGCCCGCGCCAAACGGCGTACCAGCTATTGGTGACCGCGAAAGGCGCCAGTAGGCGACTTTATGCGCAAAATCCGTTACACTCTCTATACACATCTGTTCCCAATCTGATTTGATATGGCCGATGCGCCATGTTCCTCTCGTTGCCTGCAAGCAAGGCGCTGAAACAAAACGTCAAACTGCGATCATCGCGGCGCAATAGCGACAGTTTACAGATATAATGAAATCAACATACGCCAATAGGAAAAGGTCTATGTCGCAAGACACAGGTTCGACAAATAATACCCCAAACAATATCGCTGCGGATCCACACCAGGCACGTGAAGCGGAGAAATACGACAATCCGGTCCCCAGCCGAGAGCATTTGCTGGAAGTGATCCGCAGCTTCAAGGCGCCAGTGAGCCGCGATAATCTGTTTTCACACCTTGGCTTAGCTGGTGATGAGCAGTATGAAGGGCTACGTCGACGCCTGCGCGCCATGGAGCGTGATGGACAATTGGTGTTCACCCGTCGTCAATGCTATGCCTTACCCGAGCGGTTAGACTTGGTCAAAGGCACCGTGATTGGTCACCGTGACGGCTTTGGTTTTCTGCGCCCAGAAGGCAAAGGCAACCACGATGACTGGATGCTCCCTCACCACCAAATGCGTAGTGTGATGCACGGTGATGTGATTTTAGCCCAAGGTGTTGGCACCGATAAGCGCGGCCGCAAAGAAGCCCGTGTGGTGCGCGTAACCGAAGCGCGCCAAGGCCAGATTGTAGGCCGTTACTTTGTGGAAGATGGCATGGGCTTTGTCGTGCCTGACGATAGCCGCCTGGGCCAAGATATCGTGATTGATAAAGATCATACTCAGGGCGCGCGTATGGGCAATGTGGTGGTGGTTGAGATCATGCAGCGTCCGACCCGACAAACCAATCCTGTCGGTAAGATTGTTGAAGTGCTGGGGGAGAACATGGCACCCGGCATGGAAATCGAGATCGCGATGCGCACCCACGATATTCCTCATCAATGGCCGGATGCGGTGCTCAAGCAAGTGAAAAGCTTGAGTGAAGAGGTCCCAGAAAAAGCCAAAGAGGGCCGTGTCGATCTGCGTGATTTGCCACTGGTGACCATCGATGGTGAAGATGCCCGCGACTTTGATGATGCGGTCTATTGCGAACGTAAACGCTCGGGCGGCTGGCGCCTGTGGGTGGCGATTGCCGACGTCAGTTACTATGTGCGTCCTGATTCGGCGCTGGATAAAGAAGCGCAAAACCGCGGTAACTCGGTGTACTTCCCGAACCAAGTGGTGCCTATGTTGCCGGAAGTGCTTTCTAATGGCTTATGCTCGCTGAATCCGCAAGTCGACCGCCTATGTATGGTGTGTGAGATGACGATTTCAGAATCAGGGGCGTTATCTGGTTACAAACATTACGAAGCGGTGATGAACTCCCACGCGCGTCTGACTTATACCAAGGTGTCTCATATTCTGGAAGGCGATGAGGAACTGCGTGAGCGCTACCGCTCATTGGTGCCGCACTTAGAAACGTTACACGATATGTACAAGGTGCTCAGTGATGCGCGTCAGCAGCGTGGGGCGATTGAATTTGAGACGGTGGAAACCCAATTTATTTTCAACGCGCAGCGCAAAATCGACCGTATTGTGCCAGTGGAGCGCAACGATGCACACAAGATCATCGAAGAATGTATGATCTTGGCCAACGTTGCTTCGGCGCGCTTTGTGGAAAAACATAAAGAGCCGGCGCTCTTTCGTGTTCACGAAGCGCCAGGAGAGGAACGTCTTAGCGGCTTTAAAGACTTTTTAGGCGAGTTAGGCTTAAGCCTGAGCGGTGGTCTAGAGCCGACGCCGAAAGATTACGCGGCACTGATGCATGTGGTCCATGGTCGTGCTGACAGTGAACTGATTCAAACCATGCTGCTACGCTCGATGAAGCAAGCGGTGTATCAAGCGGATAACCAAGGCCACTTCGGTTTGGCGCTCAAGCAATACGCGCACTTTACCTCGCCTATTCGTCGCTATCCAGATTTGCTGTTGCACCGAGCGCTTAAATACCTGGTTGCCAAGCAAGCGGGTAAAAACCAAGACCGTTGGACACCCACTGGCGGCTATCACTACTCGTTTGATGATATAGATGTGCTGGGTGAACAATGCTCGAAAACAGAGCGCCGTGCCGACGATGCCACCCGTGATGTGTCAGACTGGCTTAAATGTGAATACATGCAAGATCACGTTGGCGATGAGCTAGAGGGCGTGATTGCCAATGTCACTGGTTTTGGTTTCTTTGTCCGCCTTAATGAGCTACATATCGATGGCTTGGTGCATATTTCTAACCTCGATAATGATTACTATCGCTTTGATATGGTCGGTCAACGCTTGGTGGGCGAAGGCTCGGGTCGTGTTTTCCGGCTCGGCGATCAGGTGACCGTGAAAGTCTTGGCGGTGAACTTGGATGAGCGACAAATCGACTTTGAGCTGGTAGGCTCTGAACGCAAAGCTCGTCGCCCGGGCAAAACCGCGCGCGATAAACGCAAGAAAGGCCGTGCGGAGTCGAATAAAGATCCGCAAGCCCGTCGTGAGCGAACCTCGGTTCGCCAACAGCTCAAACGCGGTGCGGTGCCAAATGTTGAAGCCGATAAGGCGCCTGCAGATAAAAACGGCAAAAAGCGTAAAGTGAAATCGCCAGCGGAAAAAGCGCGTAAGAAAAAGGCGAAGAAACAAAAAGCCAAAGCGGATCAGAAAAAGAAGTAAATCATGAGTAATGAAGTAATTTACGGTATTCATGCCGTTAAAGCGATTTTAGCGACCGATCCTTCCCGCTTTATTGAAGTGATGGTGTTAAAGGGGCGTCAGGATGAACGTTTGGTACCTGTGCTCAATGAGATTGCGATGCTGGGCGTCAGTATTCAGCAAGTCGGCCGCAAAGCGCTAGACGATAAAACCCAAGGTGCGTCGCATCAGGGGATTGTTGCCCGTGTCAAACCGGGTCGTCAGTACAACGAGAATGACTTGGAGGCGATCCTCGCTAATACCGAGAGCCCCTTGTTGCTGGTGCTTGACGGTGTCACCGACCCGCATAATTTGGGGGCGTGTTTGCGCACTGCCGATGCAGCCGGCGTGAGTGCGGTGATTGTCCCGAAAGACAAATCCGCGCAGCTCAATGCCACGGCGCGAAAGGTCGCCTGTGGCGCGGCTGAAGTGGTGCCCTTCGTGCGCGTCACCAACTTGGCGCGAACCATGCGTGCGCTCAAAGAGCAGGGCGTGTGGTTTGTGGGCACCGCGGGTGAGGCCGATCATGATGTCTACGACACCAAATTAGTGGGGCCGTTGGCCTTAGTGATGGGCGCAGAAGGAGATGGCATGCGCCGTTTGACCCGTGAAACCTGTGATGAGCTGATCCGGGTACCAATGGCGGGCAGCGTGTCGAGCTTGAACGTGTCTGTCGCGACGGGCGTCTGTTTGTATGAAGCGGTGCGTCAGCGTCGCTAAATACCCTAAGTACCGCCTCTCTTGTTTACCGTTGAAGAAAAACGCCCCGGCTTGGGGCGTTTTGTCATTTTGGGAAGTGAAAAACCATTACAGTAATTGCCAGACCGCGGCGCTGCCTGGCTTTTCGCCTCGGGTCCACCACTTGGCTTGGTAGCGTTGGTTGTTGTATTCAACCTCATCGCCGCCGGAATAAGCGACGTTTGCTTGCCATTCACTGCTTTGGTTGGATTGGCTATCCCCGACGCGCTCCCATGGCCCGCCTTGGTCTGGGCGCTGACCCTTGGTCCACCACTTGGCGCGATACTCAACCCCTTGATACAGGACGCGATCGCCGCCCACATACACGGTGTTTTCATCCCACGTTGGCAAGCCACTGGCCGGCGTCACGGTGACCGTGAATTGTGCTTGCGTGGTTTTGTCGTCATCGCTGACCTCGACCGTGACCACATAGTCGCGACTCTCCGTCACTGTGGGTGCGGTTAGCGATACCTGATCACCGGTGCCAGAAACGGCCAGATCGCCGGATGCACGGTAGGTGTAGCTGAGTGTATCGCCATCTGGGTCGTTCGCCTCAACCGTCACGCGGGTTTGCTCACCGCTTTTCAGGCTAACTGGGGCGATAGGTGCCACGGTAGGGGCTTGGTTTTCACCCGGTACCACCACCTCGATAGTCGCATTGGCCTCGGCGTTAGCTTGACCATCCGATACCGTCACCGACAGAGAATAGTCGGTGCTGGTGCTCACATCGGGGGCGGTCACGGTAACCGAATCCGTGTCGCTATTAGTCAGGGTCAACGCCGTATCGCCTTGCCAGCGATAGGTCAGGGTATCGCCATCCCGATCACGCCCATTGGCGGCAATGGTTAACGACGCTCCGGGCGCCAGCGTATAGCTTTGCTGCGCAAGGGTGACGGTTGGAGCACTATTGACGGGTGGTTGACCATCCTGTGCTAGGCCTTCGTGCATCGCATTGAGGATATCGCCATTGTCGGCATCGATTTCCCAAGCAAACAAACCGGCGAAGTTGTGATTGCGCACATACTGGCCTTTGGCTTTGACCGAGCGCTGGTTGTCATAAGTGACGAGCTTGCCGTTGTCTGGGTTCCAAACGTAGGCCGCTTCAGCTTGCTCATCATAACCGGGTTGGAAGCCATTGATGCCGTTCCCCGCGCTGCCGAGCATTGATTTGACGACGCCTTTGTAGTCAATCACGCCCGCTTCCCAAATACCATCAGCGGTGCTGCCTTTGATGGGGCCGTTAGCTGGCGCGGTCATCGGATTGCTAGGATCGGTTGCATTGGCAGGGAAAACGCCTTCCCAGCCACGACCGTACATCGCGGTACCGATCACCATTTTTTCCGGTGGCACGCCGCTCTCTAGCAGTAATTGCACGCCATTATCGAGCGTGTAGGCCGGGCCTTTGCGAGGTTCGCCGTTGTCATCGACGCCAGTACCATCACATTCACCCGCACTCATGTGGCTGCCGCAGTAAATGGCAGTTTGGTGACCGGTGACATTATTCCATGCGCCGAAAAAGTCGTAGGTCATGGCAAAGATGTAATCCATGTACGGCGCGCTGGCGCTGTAATCGACATTGGCGACTTTGTCATAACCAGCCCCGACGGCCGAGGTGAGTTGGTACTCACGGCCCGTGTCGGCTTCGAGCTCATCCAACATCGCGCGCAGCTCACGCATTAAGGCCGCGTAGGCTTGGCTATCTTTATCTGGGTCACCTAAATCAGGGTTGGCACCGCCACCGCCTGGATATTCCCAGTCAATGTCGACCCCATCGTAGAATTTCCAGGTTTGCAGGAACTCTTTCATTGAGGCAACAAAGACATCACGGTTGGCCTTGTCGGTGAAATCATAGAAGGGGTCGGATAGGGTCCAGCCGCCCACGGAGGGGAGAATTTTCAGATCCGGGTAGCGCTGTTTGAGCGCCATCATTTGCGCGTAGGTGCCACCAATCGGATCTTTAGCTGGCGTGCCGGGCAGTTTTTTCTGAATCGCCGCCCAAGGGTCATGGATCGCCACTTCATAGTCTTTTGAGCCTTGGCAGGCAAGCTCCAGCGCGCGCAAGCTGTTGCCATTTTCGATGTCGCCCAATGACTCATTGGGGCCACAAATGGGGATAAAGCCATACAAGATGTGGGTGAGATTCCCCGCGGGCACCTGACTGACATCGAAGTTACGACCATAAATGCCCCATTCGACAAAGTATGCCCCCACCACGGTATCAGGTTGTTTGGGGTAGTCGTTGTTGTTGGGGTCGACATTCATCGGCAGTGGGTCAAGATGCACACCGTCGGTGTCTGCGATCACGATGGGTTTGGCGGCACTGGTCGCACACTGGCCATCCACGCCGCCTTCACACAAGGCGAGTTTAAGTTGATGGCGGCCGCCTTTGTCATAAGGGAATGTAACTGTGCCAGACTTGGTGCCTGCCGGTAAGGTGCCTTGATTGACGACCTGATCGTCAAAGTACACCTTGTAGCTGTCACCGCCATCACCGGACCAGGCATTCCATTTAATTTCAATTTGGACTTCATCCACGCGTTGCACCAGATCTTTGTACGATCCGCGGCCATATTCGTCGACTTCAACAAAAGAATAGTTTTGTGGCTTCCAGTCCAAACTTGGGGTTGAGGGGGCCGCCACGGCGTGGCTGGCACCCAGTGCCCCAGCAATCGCCAGAGAGAGTAGGGTCATTGGCTTCATGTTTGCTCCTTATTGTGTCACGCGTTGCCAAACAAGGGCAGCGCCGGGTTGCTCGTTGCGTGTCCACCATTTGGCTTGGTAGATGTTATCGCCGTAGCGCACGCGATCCTTGGCCACATAGACCTCAGAAGCGCGCCACGCGGGCAGGTTGCTGGTGGGTTCGTCGGTAGCTGGGATCACCGACAGATTGAAGCTATAGCTATCGTGGTGGCTAAAGACTTGGTTTTGCACCACGTCATCGGCATTAAACTGGATCTCGCCGTGACGCATCACCCCGATACGCAAGGGCTCGTTAGCTTGTTGTTCGATAAGATTGGCCAGCGCTTGTGGCCAATTCGCTACATTTTGGTCGGTCAGGGTGAGTGTGACATCCACCACTTCTTGGCCTTGGTGATTGTGCAAGCGGGCACGCACGCGATCGCCTAATGCTGCCATTTGTGGATGCGCGACAAAGTAGCCCAGCTCGTGCCACTGGGCTGGCGCTGTCTGACTAGGGGTGATGGTGATGTCGGCACAGTTGTAGAAGCCTTCACCGGCCGGATCAATGCGTTGCCAACGGCTATAGAGAATGGCATCACCTTGGCGATCGGCGGGCAAGGTCACGGTCATCTCGTAATAACGGTTACCGTCATCGCCGACCATAATGGGCAGATCGCCAAAGGTGTCGATCTTTTCGAGATCGTCCCACGTCAGCGCATCGGTCGCGCCGTTGTAATCTGGCTTGGTGAGATAAATTTCCCAGTAACTTGGGTTGTGAGGTGTGGTGGCGCGAAAGCGCACGTCAATTTGACCATTGCCATCTGGGGTGACCTCGGTGCGTTGCCAGTCCGGTGAGGGCAAACTGATCCCGGCTTTATTGGGATCGCCGGCGCCACATAAGTTGCCATCGGTAACGGCTGCTTTCACGGCATTCATATTGCGGTAATCCGCCACCAATTGCGCCGATTCATGGTGTTGCACAAACGGGTAGTGCCCCGATTCTAAGAACGCCGCGCGACAGGCAGCGTTAGGGATACCTGACCCATCTGAAGGCCACCAATAACCCCCTTGCTCATGGCAAATCGCCTGGCGCGCTTTGGGGCTTTCTAAATAGCCATGTGCCATCACCTGTGTACTGCTTGCCGCCAATGCAAGGGCGATGGCGGTACGGCAGGAAAGTTGAGTAAACGAAGACTTGAACATAACGACTCCTTAACGGGGGCTCGCGGCCCCCGTATTCAAGACCAGAAATGGATTAGAGGCTGCAGACTTGGCGCCAAGCTTGACCACCGGGGGCCGCTTGGGTCCACCACTTGGCTTCCCACACCGCCTCTTGGTAGATAAGTTGGTCGCCACCGCTGGCATGATTGCTCCCGTTAGGCCAGTTGGGGTAGGTACTCAGGCTGGCGACATCGACGCCGGGACACTGAGACTCTCCGCCACTTTGGCCGGTACTACCGGGGAACGCAGGCGGAAGGCTTGGATACTCCTGCTTCACCGCATAGCGCTGGCCATCTTTTTCGATGGTGATATTGGTCGGGTTAGTGATCGGCATGTAGTACATCACCTGAGCGTCCAAGGTTTCACCCGGCTTAAAGCTTTGCTCAATGCCACCCCATTCGTTAATCAAGGTGATGGCAAAGCGATGATGCGTGGCATCAAACCCGCCGATGTTGTTACCACTGGCGTTGCTGCTATCACGCACGACTTCCATGCGCAGCTTTTTCTGAGCGTTCCAGTCAGATTTAAAAATGGCCGACGTAGACACTGGCACATCAAAGCTGATGGTGGCGCCCGATAAGTCCAGATCCGAGTGGTTGGTAAAGCGGAACGTCGGGCGGATAGGATAGTTGTCATCGCCCACTGGGAAGTTCAGCACGTCAAACGTGACATCCACTTGCTCGCTTGGCACTTGGAAGTTGGCATCGCCGCGTTGCAGTGAGTAGTCGCTGCCGGATTGCTTAAAGGTTTGGTATGCCAGCGAGGTCAGGGTGTCACCCATAAAATAGGCTTGACGCTGATCATCATAGCGATAATCCCCCGCCAGCTCCCAGAACATCACCCCGCCTAGGCCTTTGTTGATTACGTAGTCCACTTTCTCGGCCATCGAGGTTTCGTCTTCCATCGACAGGAATACGCGTTTTTCCTCGTTCCAAACCCATGGCGCTTTGGCGATGTCATCGTAGTAACGCTGATAACTACCAGTAAGGCGATCAGTGGTGTCTTGCTCAGGGTCAAGTCCGTATTCCGCCGCATAGGCCGGGAGTTTGCCATCGAGCAAGTTTTTCACATGCCATAAAGGGTTGGAGCCAGCAGGCACTTCGTTGCCGAGCTCGTCCACATCATGCCAAAGGTTATCAATGCCGACTGCACCGTTGCCGCATTTGTTTTTCTCACCGACACCAGTGCCAGCAGGGCACTCACTTTGGTTTGGCAGTGGCGCGCGTCCCCAAAGGCCTTTATCGCCGCCTTGTACGTCTTTAAAGCCGCGGGTGTAATACGGGATACCGATATTGATGCGGCCGGGTGACATACCGCCCATAAAGTAGGTGGCTGCCCAGTCGGTATTTAAATATCCAATCCCCTCAAACTCAGGGGTTTGGTAGACATTCCACTGTTTAAGTTCGGAATCCTCTCCGGTGTCATACAGCGGCGCTTGATGGCCAACATGATCGTTCCATGCCCCGTGCAGGTCATAGCTCATGATGTTGACGTAATCTAAGTATTGGGTGGTTTGGAAGGTTTCCATCCCGCGCAATAAGTAACCCGATGACGGTGCGGCGATGGTCAGCATATAGTGCTTGCCATCTTGTGCACTGGCTTTATCGAGCGCTTCACGCAGCGACTTCATCAGCACTTGATAGGATTTATTCAAGTGCGCGCGACGTGGGTTGGAGTACTCGAAATCGTCAGGGTGGCCAGAGTCTTTCATCGACGATGGGTATTCATAATCAATGTCCAAACCATCAAAGCCATACTGACGCAAGAAGGCGACGGCACTGTCGGTGAAAGCCTTGATGCCGGCTTGGTTGACGCTGCCATCGGCATTGGTGGTCATGGTATAGAAACCGCCACTGTCGATGCGCTCGCCGTTTTCACCGAAGTAGCCCCCGGTTTCGGCCCAGCCGCCCACGGAGATCAGCGTTTTCACGTCGGGATGCTGCTTTTTATACTTGTTGAGCAAGTTAAAGTGGCCTTTGTACGGAAGGGTCGGATCCATCTCTGCGCCGGCCACGCCTGGCCAAGTCATCTGGGTCGCGGGGTTATCGGGGGCATTGGGATCGCCGATAGACAGTTGGTTGTCCGCGTTGACGTGAGCAAAGGCGTAGTTAATGTGGGTGATCTTTTCCCAAGGAATATCGCTGACTAAATAAGCGGGCTGGCCGTTAGCGCCGTTTCGCCAGCTAGTGAAATAGCCGATAACACGACGAGGGTGATCAGCGCCCATGTCTTCAAGGCCGTTTTCGTCATACACAGAGCAATACGGCACGTCGACATCTGGGGTTGTGTATAAACCCGCCGGACGACAGGCATACTCATCGCCGCCGGTTGGGTCATCACCCACCACCTGTTGCAATGTTTGGGTGTCGGTCGCGCCTTTGTCGTCGGTCACGGTGAGGGTAAAGGTAAAACGCCCCGTTTGTTCAGCTTGCCAGTCAATGGTGGTCGCTTCTGCACCTTCATATAAGACGGTGTCGCCTTGGGAGAGCGCAAATGAGGTCACCGTGCCATCCGTGTCGCTTCCGGCGAGGGTGAAGGTGAGTGTGTCGCCAACCTTAACGGGTCCAGACGGGGAGACGGTTAGTGTTGCGTTAGGGGCTTGGTTAACGCTGCCCGCGCACTGGCCGAGGATTTTCCATGCTTTCCACTCGCCAGATTGAGTCGCAGGATCGGCTTGCGTCCACCACCTTGCCTCATAGGCGGTATCGTCCGCTTTAACTTGATCCCCCTGGGTGTAGGTATTACCACTCTGCCAATCGGGCAGGGGCTGGCAATCAACCGCAGCGTATACGCTGGGGCTACTTAACGCGAGTCCCGCCAAACCTAGCGCGACGGCACGTGATGGCGTCATCAGTTTCATATTTTGCTCCCAAAATTTTTGAAGCGAATTTCATCAATCCAGTCAGTGATTGATGAGTTCTTTCCCTACGCTTTTTGCACATAATGACCGACTTTCAGGTCAAGCTTAGGCAATAAAGCGAATATATTGGGCATTTTGTGCCAAGAAATGGAGGCGAGGGTGCAATAATTTGAGCGCGGGTTCAGAAATTAATTATTTGTAAAAAATAAGTACATCGATAGCGTGATGCCGGTTGAAACTTAAACAAACTTGACAGTTTGCAGGCTTGATTTCTTAATTTTTTTGCGATTCGTCATGTTTTTCGGCCTATGTCACGGAGAGTGTTATCAGTATGTTGTTGTTTTGGGCGAATTAAGTGGTGTGCGTATTCTGTGTGTAAAGGGTAAGGGACGTGTTCCGGCGAGAGCGCAACGAGGACCGTTTGACGTTGTGGTGACACGCTGATTGAAAGATAAGCGAGTTAAGACAAAATCTGTTTGCTTATGGCGCTGCAATTCTGTACTATCTCGCGCCTGATTCTCGGTCTTTTACTTTTCGTTCCTTGCTTCCGCTGGACGACCGAGCCAATTGTGGAAGCTGATTAATCCGTAAGGAGCAACTCAATGCGTCATTACGAAATCGTATTCATGGTGCACCCTGATCAGAGCGAGCAAGTTGCTGGCATGATCGAGCGTTACACTGCGTCTATCAAAGATGCAGGCGGTCAAATCCACCGTCTAGAAGACTGGGGCCGTCGTCAACTGGCTTACCCAATCAACAAGCTGCACAAAGCACACTACGTTCTGATGAACGTGGAAGCTGAGCAGGCTGTGATTGATGAGCTGGAAAGCATGTTCCGCTTCAACGACGCGGTGATCCGTAACATGATCATGCGTACCAAAGACGCTATCACTGAGCCATCTGTGATGATGAAGGCTAAAGAAGAGCGTACCGCTAAGCGTGAAGATCGCCCTGAGCGCGAAGAGCGTGCAGAAGCGAAACCAGAAGCAAAAGCTGAAGCGCAAGCTGAAGGCGAAAACGCAGCTGAGTAATTGCTGTGATGACCAATCGGTTGGAGCTTGCTGGTGTCATCAGTAAAGGTCCGGTCCGTCGCCAAAGCCCCGCTGGAATTCCGCACTGTCACTTTGTGCTAGAGCATCGTTCCACGCAGGTTGAAGCTGACCTACCTCGACAAGTGTTTTGTCGCTTATCAGTGGTAGCCAGTGGGCAAGTGTCAACACAACAAACGCAAAATTTAGCTTTAGGCAGCCATATCAAGGTAAGCGGGTTTCTCGCCTACCAAACCAGCCGACAAGGCGAGGGCAAATTGGTATTGCATGCCGACAACATCATAGACATTTAGATCAGGAGATAAGCCCATGGCACGTTTCTTCCGTCGTCGTAAATTCTGCCGTTTCACTGCAGAAGGCGTACAAGAGATCGACTACAAAGATGTAGCGACTCTAAAAAACTACATTACCGAATCAGGTAAAATCGTACCTAGCCGTATCACTGGTACTCGTGCTAAGTATCAGCGTCAACTGGCTCGTGCTATCAAGCGCGCTCGTTACCTGGCCCTGCTGCCGTACACTGACAAGCATCAGTAATCGGAACTGTCCAAGTTAGAGAGGATTGAAGAATGCAAGTTATTCTACTTGATAAAATCGGTAACCTGGGTGGCCTAGGTGATCAGGTAACTGTTAAATCTGGTTATGCGCGTAACTTCCTTATCCCTCAGGGTAAAGCAGTTATGGCAACCAAAGCCAACATCGAACATTTTGAAGCACGTCGTGCTGAGCTAGAAGCAAAAGTTGCTGAGCAACTGGCTGCTGCTCAAGCGCGTGCAGAGAAAGTTGAAGCACTAGAAGCGGTTGAAATCGCTTCTAAAGCGGGTGATGAAGGTAAACTGTTTGGTTCTATCGGTACCCGTGACATCGCTGATGCTGTGACTGCAGCCGGCGTTGAAATTGCGAAAAACGAAGTTCGTCTTCCAGAGGGCGCACTGCGTCACACTGGCGAGTACGAAATCAGCGTTCAGCTGCACTATGACGTGTTCGCAACTGTAAAAGTAAACGTTGTTGCTGCGTAATTGCGCACCAAGACGTCGAAAAAAACCAGCCTTCGGGCTGGTTTTTTTTCATCTTTTATAGCCACTGATAACGAAGGCCGAGTGTGAGCACGCTATCGTGATTTTTGAGCCCTGGTGGAACATCTGTCATATAATTGTGTTTACTCGTTATCTTTATCGAAAGCTTCTCGGTGATGGTCGAAGCCAAAGTGACGGCGCCTTCCACGCTGGTATTACTGGCCCCCGAAATCACTATGCTTCTTCCCTCTAAGCTGACATTTTCCATCCATTGCCACTGCCCCTTGGCTTGTGCCCGAATCACTGGCTCACGCACCGAGTAAGGCATGATGAGATCGTCATCGTCGATTTCATCAAGATTCGGACGTTGATAGCGATACCCTGGCCCCACTTCTGTGCTCAGTGTGAGTGTGTCACTTTGCCACCATTGATGACCGAGTCCTGTTGCTAGCATAAAGTCGTCAAAATAAGGGCCGTAACGATCTGCGACATAGGTGGCGTTGAGTAAAACATAGCTGTGATCACTGACGCCGCGGCTTACCTGCGTTTCTAACTCGGTTTTCCGTTTATCTTCATCTCCATCTTTTTCTACTTGCAGTACACTCGCGCTGGCTTGGTAACGTGTGTGCTTCCCGTCGTACTGTCCGCTTATTTCACCGTTGATTGTTTGTGAGTCGGCATTCCCGCTCAACTGTTGCAGACCTAAGGACAGATCGCTTTGCCAAGGCGACGAATCGGCCGCCGCAGCGTGGCTACATGGCATATACAATGTGGACATCAGAAGAAAAAGAGACGGCGTTTTCATCATGAATCACCTATTGACAATATCGCGCCTTATCCTAGGTGCATGGACGCCATAAGCGGTCAAATTTCCGTTAAAATCGCGGCGACTTCTTCAGCGTTGGGAAAAAAATGCTGCGTGGGGCAGCGTCTTGCGAGGACAGCGGGTATAATGACCTCCAGTAGCAATAGGTGAGTTTTTATGGCAGACAATCGTAAACCCGCAAAAGATCAGCAAGTCGCTAACCTTAAAGTGCCCCCGCATTCCATCGAAGCCGAGCAGTCTGTGCTGGGTGGCTTGATGTTGGATAACGAGCGCTGGGATGCGGTTGCGGAAAAAGTGGTTGGCCATGACTTTTACAGCCGCCCGCATCGATTGATTTATGAGTCTACCAAGTCGTTGCTCGATGAAGGCAAGCCGCTGGATTTAATCACCCTGTCTGAGCATTTAGAAAAAGGCGGACATTTGGATGATGTGGGTGGGTTTGCCTATCTCGCAGAGTTGGCGAAAAACACCCCAAGTGCAGCGAATATCGTCGCTTATGCGGATATTGTCCGTGAACGGGCTATGGTGCGTAATTTGATTGGGGTGGCGAATGAAATTGCGGACGCCGGTTATGATACCCAAGGTCGCACATCAGAAGATCTGCTCGATATGGCAGAGAGTAAGGTGTTTGCCATTGCTGAGTCGCGCACCAGCGAGACAGAAGGGCCGCAACATATCGACTCGGTGCTCAGTAAAACCCTTGAACGTATCGAAGAGCTTTTTAAAACCCCACAAGATGGCGTCACGGGCGTATCGACAGGCTTTACTGATCTGAACAAGAAGACGGCAGGTTTGCAGCCTTCTGATCTGGTGATCGTGGCGGCTCGTCCTTCAATGGGTAAAACCACCTTTGCGATGAACCTGTGTGAAAACGCGGCGATGGATCAAGAAAAGCCGGTACTCATTTTCTCGCTCGAGATGCCAGCGGAACAGCTGATGATGCGTATGTTGGCCTCGCTATCACGGGTTGACCAAACCAAGATCCGTACCGGCCAGCTTGATGATGAAGACTGGGCGCGTATTTCCTCATCGATGGGGATCTTAATGCAGAAAAAGAACATGTACATCGATGATAGCTCCGGCTTGACGCCCACCGATGTGCGCTCGCGAGCGCGCCGCGTTGCCCGTGAACACGGTGGGGTCAGCATGATCATGGTCGACTATCTGCAGCTGATGCGGGTGCCTGGTTTGCAAGAGAACCGAACCCTTGAGATTGCTGAGATTTCTCGCTCGCTCAAAGCGCTCGCCAAAGAGTTGAATGTGCCTGTGGTGGCGCTATCACAGCTTAACCGCTCGTTGGAGCAGCGCGCCGACAAACGCCCGGTAAACTCAGACTTGCGTGAATCAGGCGCGATTGAGCAGGATGCTGACTTGATCATGTTTATTTACCGTGACGAAGTCTATAACCCGGAAAGTGCGATGAAAGGGATTGCAGAAATCCTGATTGGTAAACAGCGTAACGGCCCGATTGGCTCGGTGCGGCTGACGTTCCAAGGCCAGTATTCGCGATTTGATAATTATGCAGGGCCGGCGTTTGATGACGAGTAATCCTTTTATCATGACCAATGCCGCCAAAGCCGTTATCGACCCGGAGGCGATGGTACACAACATCCAGGTGATGCGTCGCCAAGCGCCCAATAGCAAAGTGATGACAGTGGTGAAGTCCGATGGTTACGGCCACGGGTTAGTGTCGGTTGCCACCACACTTGCGCCTTATAGCGATGCCTTTGGGGTGGCACGGATTGAAGAAGCACTGACGTTACGCCAGGCCGGTATACGCTTGCCTATTGTCTTGCTGGAAGGTTTCTATGAAGCCGACGAGCTACCGCTATTGGTTGAACACCAGCTGACCGCCACGGTGCACTGCCATGAGCAAGTTACCATGCTGACCAACGCGGCACTGAGTGAGCCTTTACCTGTGTGGTTAAAGGTCGACTCTGGGATGCATCGCTTAGGCTTTGAGCCTGAGCAAGTGCCAGACGCACTCTCTGCCTTGAAAGCGTGTGACAATGTGGCGCCGCAAATTGGCTTTCTCAGTCATTTCGGTTGCGCCGACGAGATGGATAATCCCATTACGCAAGCGCAAATAGATACCTTCACACAAGTGACGGAAGGGCTGCCTGGAGAACGCTCTCTGGCAGCGTCATCGGGGACCTTGTTTTGGCCGCAGAGTCACTTTGATTGGGTGCGTCCCGGTATTTGCCTATACGGCATTTCGTCGCGCATTGAACTGACGGGTGAACAGCTGGGCCTGAAACCGGCGATGCGCTTAACCTCAAGGGTGATGGCCGTTCGTAAGCTAAAAGCCGGTGAACCGGTAGGCTACGGCGCGCGCTGGCGTAGCGAGCGCGACACGCTGATTGGTGTAATAGCCATCGGTTATGGCGATGGCTACCCTCGACTGGCTCCCGATGGCACCCCTGTTTGGTTGAATGGCCGCGAAGTGCCACTCGCCGGGCGGGTATCGATGGATATGATCACTGTTGATCTTGGCCCAGATGCGACCGATAGCGTGGGCGACGAAGCGGTACTGTGGGGGCCTGAGCTACCAGTTGAACGGATTGCACGTCTCGTCGACACCATCGGCTATGAGCTCGTATGCCAAGTAACTGGCCGTGTGCCGCGCCAATACCTGACCATCCCCTCTGATCAGCGGGCGACGGGTTAGGCGGCGTCACCCTTCTCTGAACGCATGTTGGCCAGCGAGATTAGACGTTGGCTTGTGGCGCGCCTTGCAAGGTCACTACCAAGGTACGCGTGCCGCCCTGGTCGCGATGCTCGCCCAGATAAATCCCTTGCCACGTACCGAGATTCAATTGACCTTGGCTGATGGGGACAGTGATACTTGCGCCTAATAATGACGCTTTGATGTGCGCTGGCATGTCATCGTCTCCTTCGTAGGTGTGGCGATAATAAGGCGCACGCTCAGGCACTGCGTGATTAAAGTGCGCTTCCATATCTTGGCGCACGGTTGGGTCGGCGTTTTCATTGAGGGTTAAGCTCGCCGAGGTGTGCTTGATAAACACCTGTACCATACCCACATCAATATCGCTTAGCATAGGAAGTGCGTGAACGATCTCGTCGGTGATTAGGTGAAAGCCGCGCGGCCGGGCACGTAGACGAATCTCAGTTTGATACCACATAAGCAATCCTTGTTGTGATCTTTATTGTATGCAGTTGGCTCAAAGGCGATCCAACTATTCTATGATTGATCGCAACCTACTCACAGCGATTGCATGTGAGAATCGAGCCATGATTATGTAATATTACACCAATGACCGCTGCGTACAGCGTGGTGGTGCTGACGTTATACAGGATCCTTGCCTGCTGTGATACCCACAGCAGCACTCACAACGCGATTTGGATGACATGATGCTAAAGACAACGAATCCCACTCAGACCGTGGCGTGGCAATCACTGACCGCCCATTTTGAAGAAGCGCAGGACTATACACTGGCTGATCTGTTTGCTGATAATCCAGAGCGATTTGCCCACTTCTCAACGCAATTCGAAGACAGCATTCTGTTGGATTATTCCAAAAACCTGATCAGTGAAGAGACACTGACTAAGTTATTGGCACTCGCCGACGAAACCGGGGTGGCTGAAGCGATTGAGTCAATGTTTAGCGGTGAGAAAATCAACCGTACAGAAGATCGCGCGGTACTCCACACAGCACTACGGAATCGCAGCAACACGCCTATAATGGTTGACGGCGAAGATGTGATGCCTAAGGTCAACGCGGTATTGGCACAGATGCAGTCTTTCTCCGAGCGCGTGATCAGTGGCGAATGGAAAGGTTATACCGGTAAAGCGATCACCGATGTAGTGAATATTGGTATCGGGGGATCAGATTTGGGCCCTTATATGGTGACCGAGGCACTCGCCCCTTATAAGAACCATCTCAACCTGCACTTTGTCTCTAACGTCGATGGCACTCACATGGCCGAGACGTTAAAAGCCCTTAACCCGGAAACCACCTTGTTCTTGGTGGCGTCAAAAACCTTTACCACCCAAGAAACCATGACCAACGCGCACACGGCGCGTGACTGGTTAATGAACGCAGCAGGCGATGAGAGCCAGGTGGCGAAGCACTTTGCTGCGCTTTCTACCAACGCGAAGGCGGTGTCTGAATTTGGTATCGATACGGCCAACATGTTCGAATTCTGGGACTGGGTTGGCGGCCGCTATTCACTGTGGTCAGCGATTGGTCTTTCTATCTGCTTGGGCGTAGGTTACGACAACTTTGTCACCTTACTCGATGGCGCGCACCAAATGGATAACCACTTCAAAACCTCACCCATGGCACAAAACATGCCGGTGTTATTGGCGTTGATTGGTATTTGGTACAACAACTTCCACGGGGCGGAATCAGAAGCGATTTTACCGTATGACCAATACATGCACCGTTTTGCCGCGTATTTCCAACAAGGCAATATGGAATCAAACGGTAAGTATGTCGACCGCAACGGTAATCCTGTTGACTACCAAACCGGCCCAATCATCTGGGGTGAACCAGGCACCAATGGTCAGCATGCTTTCTATCAGCTGATTCACCAAGGCACCAAGCTGATCCCATGTGACTTCATTGCCCCTGTGCACAGCCACAATGCGATTGGCGATCATCACGCCAAATTGATGGCGAACTTCTTCGCCCAGACGGAAGCGCTCGCGTTTGGTAAGAGCCGTGAGCAAGTTGAAGCCGAGTTAATGCAAGCGGGCAAATCCGCCGAAGACGTGGCTGCGATTGCGCCATTTAAAGTGTTTGAAGGTAACCGCCCAACCAACTCGATCTTGGTAGAGAAAATGACCCCTTATACACTCGGCGCTTTGATTGCCATGTATGAGCACAAGATCTTCACCCAGGGGGTAATTTGGAATATCTTCAGCTTTGATCAGTGGGGTGTTGAGCTGGGTAAACAGCTGGCGAGTAACATCCTGCCAGAGCTCGGTGATGCGCAACAGGTTGAAAGCCACGATAGCTCGACCAATGGATTGATCAACGCGTTTAAGCAGTGGCGCCAAGCCTAAGCTGAGCTAACCGCGATTGAGAAAGTCAAACGCCGCGATGGTTATCGCGGCGTTTTTATATTTTGTGGCCGTCAGCGACGTACGCCCGCTTAGTGATCGAAACAGATCTCAATAAAGGCAGTGCCGTGTGGGGATTTAAATGGCATGATGATCACTGGACCATCGCTTTTGTGGTTGATGGTATGGCCTTTGCCGGATACGACCACAGGGGTCGCCATCTCAAATTCGAAGCCCTTTTCTGACAAAATACGCTTCGCGCCACCTGTCACCATATTGGTGATCTCACCGACCATATCCGTCACTTCTTCATCAATCGACTCGGACCGCTCTCCGAGCATACGCTGCATGATTTCAAGCGCCATATCTTCATCAAAGGTAACGGAAAAGGAGCCCTTAGTCTGTGGGCCGACCATACCAATTAACCCAGAAACGTCCCCTTTGGCGATCTCTGACTTTTTCAAGTGAGGCTTCTCTGGCTGGATTTCCAGCTGTGCCATCGTCTGTAGCACATTGATCAGTGAAGTAAGAAATGGGTTGACGAATTGTGCTTCCATAAAGAATGTCCGTCCTAATCAATTCAGTATTAGTGGGCTAGGCATTGTGCGCAGGTACCATGGGTTTCAATCACGTGATGTTGAACCTTAAACCCCATTGTTTGCGCCTTTTCACGCAACGCCTCAGAAAGCTCCTCAGTGTGACACTCTTCCACGGTGCCGCATTGATCACAGATGAGCAGTTGGGAGCAGTGCCCCTGGTGGCCAAGATGACAACAAGCGATATAGCTATTAGTTGACTCCACCTTATGCACAAACCCCTGCGCTAACAGAAAGTCTAGCGCACGATAAACCGTTGGCGGTTTGGCTTGTGGCTCTGTTTCACGCAACTCATCTAGCAGCTCATAGGCGGTGATCGCGCGTGAATAGTTGGCGATAATCTCGTAAACGCGCGTTCGCTGCGGCGTTAATCGCACGCCGCGTTGTTCACAAAGCTGCTGTGCGTGGTGCAGTAACCCAGTGGTGTTGGTCATAGCGCCTCAAAGTGCTAACAGTCAGTCAGTTATCTTATCATAGCTGTATAACATCGCACCCCACCTATCGTCATCCTATGCGCTTTGCCACAAGTGTAAATAGGTAGTCCAATATCACTTGATCGCGATCAGTCACCCTACAGTAATGATAGAAGTAAAAATAAAAACCAATCAGTCGATTTTTGAATCGGCTAACTGTTTTGCGCTGTTATGTCAGTATGATGACAGCGTGCCACAGGCATTAAAAACATACCTTTACATCCATAATAGGAGTATGTACCGATGAAAAAACTGTTAGCCCTCGCCGCCTTGGCGTTCGCGTCTGTTTCAACGCAAGCGGCTGCCAATGAGTGTGAGTTAACTGTCACCACCGGCGATAAAATGGCCTACGACCAGTCATCGTTGTCCGTACCAGCAAGCTGCAGCGAAGTCACGCTAACACTTGAGCATCAAGGCTCAATGCCTGTGACCTCTATGGGCCACAACTGGGTGCTGTCGGAAACGTCTAACTTGCAAGATATCGCCATGAAAGGCGCCGGTGCAGGGGCAGATAACGACTATCTACCACAAGGCGACGACCGCATCTTGGCACACACTAAGCTGATTGGCGGCGGTGAAAGCACCAGCATCACCTTCTCAACTGAAGGCTTGCAAGGCAAAGACTTAACCTATTTCTGCTCTTTCCCAGGTCACTGGACGGTAATGAAAGGCAAATTCACCATCGAATAAGTCTTGTCGCGAGAGAGCAGAGCAACTGGCTCTCTCGCCCATTTCATTTGCTCGTCATCTTGCTCGGTTAGGCTTTGCTGTAAACCGACACCCGCCAACGGATTGACGGAGCAAGAGGGTGAAAAAACTCCGCTACTACAGCTACAATTTGGCCGTCAATGCGATCCCAAATCACTGGTATCGCACTTGGATGCGCCGGCAACTTTTACCCATTTATCAGCAGCATCAATCCGATATCGACCAGCGCGTCAGCTACTACAACCGTATGGCTGCACCATTTTGCTTGTCCGAGCAATACTGTGATCACCAGACGGGCCGAGTGAGACAAGACCACGGCTCGGTGTATTTTTTCGATATATTGCGGGTAATGCGCTGGTTCCCAAATGGCTTGTTTCTACATTACTTAGGCGGCGATGTGACACAACCACCATTTACGCCAGCATTTGTAAAAAGCCGCCCCATTCATGGCGACAATCAAAACGCTGTCCTGCTCAAGCTCAATGCGGTGCGTCATTTTCAATTTATCGATGATCCCGTACCGTTTGGGCAAAAACGCGATAGCGCGGTATGGCGCGGGCGATGCTTCAATGACAAGCGTCGTCAGCTTCTTCAGCGCTTTTACACGCACCCTATCATTGATGTCGGGGATACCCGCCCAGCGAGTGATACTGACCAAGCCTATCGAAAAGCCCCGCTGACACCGAAAACGCAGCTACAGCATAAGTTTATTCTCAGTGTGGAAGGGAAAGACGTTGCCACCAATTTAAAATGGATCATGTCCTCCAACTCGCTTTGCTTGTCACCCCCAATGGAATATGAAACCTGGTTTATGGAGGGCCAATTAATCCCCGGGGTCCACTATGCCGAGGTCAACGCTGATTTCTCCAACCTAGAGGCAGTCATCGACTATTACCTCACTCATCCGCATGAAGCACAAGCGATCATCAACAATGCTCACCAATGGGTGAATCAATTCCGCGACCGACAAAAAGAGTCGGTGATCAGCTACTTAGTTGCAGAGAAATACTTTCGGCTCTCGCAGCAGTTATAGGTCCACAGGGGCACGCTTCGTTTAAGCCATCATAACGGCTGCCATACTATTAGCTTATGCGTTTCCTCTGCCTCGTGGTCAAGCGGAATGGTTCTGCTTAAATCTTACCGATGCAATGTGTATAATCCGCGTCCGCCTGTCGAAAACGACCGTCGTTTAACGTAATTTGCAGAGATTC
>NZ_PXUD01000043.1:0-1134 GCF_003390965.1 Salinivibrio sp. HTSP | reverse complement strand
TCGAATGTTGGTTTGGTCATGTGTCATCCCTTTTTGGTACAGTCTAGCGAAATGACACAGAATTCTGAAAACTACCTTCTATGAAAAGGTTTTATGGGAAATTCTGCATTGCAGTGAACACAACGATACTTGCCACTACTGGTTCGGTTATCTTGAAGAATCTGAATGGTTTTCTTTTCAATGCAACTTGGGCAGACAAAGTGCTTCGGGTTCCCTAAGTACTCGTACACTATTGCTCTTCCGGCAGTTTCCGTTAACTGATACTGTTCTACTTTCTTGCTCCACGTTTCATCATCGGTAAGTCGCTTTCGATACTCTTCATTTTGGCTTTGCAATCTGAATAGCTCCTCCCTCATCGAGAATAGAGTATCTTGCGCCTCCCCGAGCTGATTCATTACTTCGTCGATTTTTTCTTTTGCATCAGCTTCCACTCGACTGTCATAAATTGACTTAAGGAGGCTTTTTCCAATTTTGAGCCCCTCATATGCTGATGTCACTGTGGCGAAGTCCATATAAATCCTCCTTGATTAGAATGACAGGGACGATGTTAGCAAAAAACAACATGTCACATATAATTTTCACTGTTTATCATGCAGTTTATGTGGAAACAACTCCGAGTACATCGTCCACAGCACGTTTAAGTTCCGGTGGCCTGTCACCTGTGCCACTTCTTCTATTGAATAGCCTTTCTCAAACAGCCGGCTGGCACCCTCGCGCCGCAAATCATGATAGCGTAAATCGGTAATGCCTAGCGCATTGCGCACACGCTAAATCATTCGCAGCATGCGGATTAAGTATTGCTTGGTACGCACTGTGTTAGCTCAAACACCTCGCTAATTCATGAACATATCAATGTTACTGCTACTCTTTGCTGGCACTTTTAGCCTATGCCGTTGGTTTCTCACTCTTGGGGAGGCTTATTTGCTCACGCCAATGTATGTGGATTCTGCTTAAATGTCTTGGACACTCTGTGTATAATCCGCGTCCGCCTGTTGCGTGTATCTACAGGTGGTGCCTTTCAGTATTCAAGGCATTCGCGGGTGTTCGTCTATGTTTGTTCCTCTGCTCTGAGGCGTACTATGGGCGTACCGCCTGTCGAAAACGACCGTCGTTTAACGTAATTTGCAGAGATTC
>NZ_PXUD01000119.1:0-1865 GCF_003390965.1 Salinivibrio sp. HTSP | reverse complement strand
ACTCGTGGAAATACACGTTTTACATCAGCAAGGGCGCAGTATCCGCCGCATTGCAAAGGACTTGGGTATCTCAAGGAATACGGTTCGCAATTACCTTCGAGATAAAAGCAAAGCGCCAGTTTATCCTGAGCGTCAACCCCGACCAACTAAGCTTCAGCCGTACCATGACTACTTACGCACGCGCATTGAAACCGCAAAGCCGTATTGGATACCCGCTACCGTCTTGTTACGAGAGCTAAAATCACTGGGTTATGAAGGCGGTATAACGATGCTCAAGGAGTACATCAAACAGTACAAATCAAGTACGCCTATCGACCCTGTCGTTCGATTCGAGACATTGCCAGGTGAGCAGATGCAAGTGGACTTTACGACCATCACTCATTACGGCGTCCGTGTTAAAGCCTTCGTGGCAACGCTTGGTTATAGCAGAGCGACCTTCGTTCGCTTTAGTGAACGAGAGCGTCAAGAAGACTGGATACAAGGGCTTGAAGAAGCGTTTGAATACTTCGGCGGCGTCCCCAAAGAGGTGCTATTCGATAATGCGAAAGCCATCATGATAGAGCGTGATGCCTACGGTGAAGGCGAACATCGGTGGAATCCAGCGCTGCTCACCGCCGCCAAGAAATACAGTTTTAAACCAAGAGCCTGCCGTCCATATCGTGCGAAAACAAAAGGAAAAGTGGAGCGATTTAACGCTTACTTGAAAAGCAGCTTCGTCACGCCGCTTGCGGCAACACTCAAGCAGCACGGTCTTAACATCACCGTCGATGTTCTTAATGGACACATCGGCGCATGGCTAGAAACCGTCGCTCATCAACGAACGCATGCTACGACAGGTGCAAAACCTCAAATTCTCTTAGATGAAGAACGCTTTACACTTCAGCCACTCCCATCGCCAACGCGTCCAGTCACAACGCTAACAACGAGTGATAATGTGGTGCCGCTAGAGAGCTTCCAACACCCACTATCAACGTATGATGCACTATTGGAGGTGCGACCATGAACCTTCAAATGAATCGCATTGAAGCTGCCTGTGAAGCGCTGAAGCTACAAGCTATCGGTCAGGAATGGCCGAGATTAGCAGAAGCCGCCAACAATCGTGAACTGAGTCTAGCCGATTACTTAGAGTCACTGCTGAACGCAGAGCTGGAAGCCAGAGCTGAGCGCACAAGAGCCACACTGACTAAGTTCGCCAGCTTCCCAATGGAAAAAACGTTCGATGATTATGACTTCAAATTCGCAACGGGCGCCCCGAGAAAACAGCTCAAAGAACTAACAGGGCTGGCGTTCATAGAGCGAAAGGAAAACGTGGTGTTACTTGGGCCAAGTGGCGTCGGTAAGAGTCACCTTGCAGTGAGTCTTGGTCAACTTGCTGTCCAAAAAGGTTTAAAAACGCGGTTCATCACGGCAGCAGACTTGATGCTTCAACTCTCTACTGCCAAAGCTCAAGGTAAGCTTGAAAGTTACTTGAGACGCAGTGTGCTCGCACCGAAACTCCTTATCGTCGATGAAATCGGCTATCTACCGTTCGGCAGAGAAGAGGCTAACTTGTTCTTCAACGTCATCGCCAAACGCTATGAGCAAGGCAGTATTATCGTGACCAGTAACTTACCGTTCTCTCAATGGTCAAAGGCGTTCGCCGACGATACAACGTTGACGGCGGCACTACTTGATAGGCTTCTGCATCACTCGCACATCGTACAAATCAGCGGTGAAAGCTACCGATTACAAGGAAAGAAGGTGGCTGGAACCGTACCATCGGCTTTGGACAGTTTATCTGAAAGCAAAAATTAATTACGTGGGTGGGTCAGTTTTACTTCGGCGATAACGTCGATAAGTGGGTCAATTTTAAACTGGCGTTGACA
>NZ_PXUD01000004.1:0-82473 GCF_003390965.1 Salinivibrio sp. HTSP | reverse complement strand
GCGCGTGGTTGACCGCGTGTGACAACCCATAACGACGAGAAGCGGCATCATCAAACGCGTTGGTCGGCACGCCCTGTTGATACACAGAGGTAAAGTATGCGCCCCTAACTAAAGCAGAGGTCGAGAACTGATCACTGGCTAAGGCTTCATTAAAGAAGGTCGCGAGAATGTCTTTCAGCCCTGCCACTTGGCGTGAAAAGCTGTAAATTGCTTTACGATCTTCAAAATCCAGCGGGGCAGCTAATGCGTGAGGAACAATGGCATTAATCCGCTCAATGAAGGCAGAGTAGTCTTCATCAAATTCTTTAAGCCAAGAATCAAGATCATCAACCGAGTTTAGCGAAAAAGTAAAGCCAAGCACTTCGTCGCGTTGCTGCTTTGAATAGTGCTTAAAAAAGGGTTCAAACCCATAGAGTAAATCAAGCTTGGTTAGCGCAATGTAAACAGGCAAGCGCGTCGAAAGGGTCTCCATTAACTCACGCAACCGAGCGCGCAGTAAATTGGCGTATGCTTTACGTTCTGACGCTGTCGCCGTCGCGAGATGCGAAGCATCAAGAGTCAATACAATACCATTTAGCGGACGGCGACTGCGGGTCTGCTCCAACCATTTAACGAAGTGAGACCAAAGACGACGCTCCAGCTCACCATCATTGTTTTCATCTTTATTGCC
Source organism: Salinivibrio sp. HTSP (assembly GCF_003390965.1). Lineage (NCBI taxonomy): Bacteria > Pseudomonadati > Pseudomonadota > Gammaproteobacteria > Vibrionales > Vibrionaceae > Salinivibrio > Salinivibrio sp. HTSP. The sequence continues at coordinate 81,803 of NZ_PXUD01000004.1, read as the reverse complement.
TTGTGTGAGCAATTCACCATCAGGGTCGATAAGCACAGACTCATCCCCTATCCACCAATCAAAGGAAAAAGGATTTTCGCTTTTTTTCCCGGATGCACGCATCACAGACGAAAAGACAAAGTTTTGTCCGGAACGATTAATCAGGCTAGTCTTGCCCGCATTTTCAAGCCCGAGCACCAAATACCAAGGTAACGCATACAGATGATTACGCTTGTTCAGGTTTTGCTTCATGTTGGCAACAACCTGGTTTAGCTCTTTCTCTTGGCGCTCTTCGTAGACTTGAATCGGGTCTTCTCGCAGCCGTTCGGTGTGCGCTTGCTCCGCTTGAATGCTTTGCAACTTGCGCCATTGCCACACACCCCAAATAGCCAGTGCGCCTAGGGTAATAAAACCACTACATATTGCACGTGCTGTCACCGAGGCAAGAGGCTTTTGTTCACCAATGGTTAACCAAGGGCCAGCCCACCAAATGGCGACATTAACGAGTATAAAAATCGCTGCCAATAAAATAGGAAACGCTGCGACCATGCCAGGCTTGAGCTTTTTCGCTATTTTAAAAATGTTTTTCCACATGAATTTTCGCCCTTAATCACTCTGACGTTGTATTGCGTTCAAGTTGTTCAACCAAGCTGGGTTCCCAGTCGGTGACGCTCATGGTTTTGATTTCTTGGTGTAGCGTTTGATACTGCTCCTGAGCCATGCTGTTCAGTTGGTTCGCTTGCAGCAAATCCGCCGAGATCATCCGCCAATAAAAATGGTCGCGAGGCTCTCTAGCCTCTTGTAATCCATCATTGAGCATGGATAACGCCACGGCTATCCCACCTTCTTTGGCGAGCGATAGCGCTTCTTTTTTCTTCTCTTGCCAGTCACCGCCAACCGCTTTGCCAGCCGCTTGACCGCCAGTCCCACTGGCAAGCCAATCTTTAACCGCATCCGATACAAACGGCTCTCCCCCTTTGAACTGTAAGTCTTTCAGTCCGGGAAGACGCTCGAGAAATTGACTGACCTCCGATTGAATCGCCTCACACCAGTTGGCGTGGCCGAGCTTCTGCGCAATGGTGTAGCTCATCAGATGGCCTTCAAACCAATAAGGCGCCATGGTGAGGCTTTGTTCAACCTGACGCCACAGTGCGAGATCCGGGTGACGCATCTTATCTTGATAATCTTTGACTCGGTCTTGCTGCATACCACGGAGTTGCGTTTCTCCCCCGGTTTTATGATCGGGTAAAGCGGTAATGCCGTACCAGACCGCATAGCGGCGAAGTCGGATCGCCAAAGGCACGCCGTCTTCTTGCTCAGCCAAAAATGAAGCTATTTTAAGTAGCGTTTGCTTAGTTGCCTTATCACTGGAGTGATCAACATCTAAGCCAGCGCTACTGGTGGATGTGGTTGTGGCCGTGCGCGATGAATACGTCGGTGTTTCTTTAGCTGCCTGGTTCGCACGCTGGCGCTCTTCCGCTTTGCGCAATTCGGCGCGAATACTGTTAACGACTCTGCTTACGACATCATTCGCGAGCGCTTTTTCTTCAACCGCCTTTTCCCACTCTTCCACCGCTTGGTTAAGCGCCTCTCTGTCTTGTGCATCAAACTGACCAAAGTCGGTTTTGTCTACCGCGATAGAAAAACGTTGTGCCATTTGGCTAAAGAACTTACGACGCGGTAGATTGCCGCGTTTGCCAGGGGCGGGAAAGCTGTCTTCCCAATACTGGGTCATGAAGCTGGCCATCACCTCAAACGCGAGAATAAAACGCGCCGGCGAGGCTTGGTTGTGCAGGCACTGAAGTAGGTAAGTCAACAACTTAATGTCTTTACTCTTCTCCGCCAACAGTTTTACGACGCTGTGCTCTACCTCATCCCATTGCACATCGGCATGGGACAGCGAGCCAACCTTCATCATTTGATCTTCAATAAAATCAAACAATGGATCGTCTACTAACCGCTCGCCTACGGCGCTGCTCTCGGAGATTGGTTGCGAAATACAGCGTTTATAGTCTTTCAATTCCATGTTTACCAACCACAACGAGAACGAAGCGCACCCAGCGTCTCAGGTAACGGCTGGGTATCAAAAGTTAAACCATCAACGTATTGGGAGTTTGAACGAATGGTTAAGCGATCTTCTCTGGCCAAAGCCTTCATCAAACGAATCGCAGGTAACCCCCGCGACGAGGAAAGCACGATCCCTAAATCACCGTTACGCCAGTATTGCGTCTGGCCATTTGGGAAAGTCAACTTCATTCGCCCATCCTCAATTGGCTCGGGAAGCATCAGTTCAATACGACTTAAATTATCGATACAGCTAAGCATTAAAAGCGGCTGTTCACTGCCTCGGAAACCAGTCGAAAGATTACTTGCCCGCAATGTAATCCACGCGCTGCTGCCTCGGCCCTCGCCCTTCTCGGTCAACGACCAAGACTGGGGAGCACTTTCTTGTGCGGCTGTCATCGCACGTCGCCATTGCAACGGCTTTTGAGATTGATTGTCTGTTGGTTCGGCCGGCGCCACTTGGGTGTTAAATACACGATCAAAGCAGGCAAGACGATCGAGTCGTGACGTCACTGCGCGGCATTGGTTAGCTTGCTCAACTTGTTGTTGAGCAGAAATAGGGGCACCTATCACCGTGGACGAGGTCATCACTGACGCCAACATGACCCCGGCTAGTAGACAATAGTTTTGCTTATTCATGGGGCTTTTATCCCTAGTTTTCGGCACTTATAGGTTAGGGTTCGGTGAGGAATGCCCAAACTCTCGGCAGCTTTACTCTTATCGCCATCGAATATGGATAGCCGATCGGCAATAATACATTGTTCAAAATCCAGCAAGGCTTGTTTGAGATCAGCGATAGACGCCGCATCAATGTTTAATACGCTGCTTACATTCGACATCCCATGCTCAAACGCAGCGGACGATATACTCTCGCGTGCTGGAGGAGGGGCTCCCCCCACTCGCCCACTAAACGCCGCTCTATCGATGGATTCACCATCCCGTGTTTGCGCACAGGCGTATTCAACAAGGTGCTTTAACTCTCTGACATTCCCAGGAAAAGAGTAATGCAGCAGCATATCAAGTGTTTGAGGCTGCAACTCTCCAATGCTCGTGCCATGTTGTTGATTAAATCGCGTAATAAAATGGTGACTCAGTTGGCGCACGTCCTCTTTACGTTGCGCCAATGCAGGCACATGAATGGGGTATTGAAGCAATCGATAGTAAAGATCTTGGCGAAATGTTCCTGCCTTGACTTTGTCGAGTAATTGCACATGCGTCGCTGAGACCAGACGAAAGTCTGATTGGCGTTCTTGGCTTCCTCCAACCGGGCGAAACGTCCCTAATTCAAGCACACGCAGTAATTTTGCTTGCAAACTCATCGGCATATCACCAATTTCATCCAGAAATAGCGTGCCCCCGTTCGCTTGTGCAATTAATCCCTCTTTGTCACTCACGGCCCCGGAAAAGGCGCCTTTTTCATAGCCGAACAGTTCACTCTCAAGCAGATGCTCTGGAATGGCTGCGCAGTTTATAGGTACAAAGGGCTGATGCTGACGAGGAGACAAATCGTGGACTGCTCGCGCGACCAGCTCTTTACCACTACCTGTTTCACCTTGCACCAATACCGAAAGTTGCGATGACGCGGCATTGGCAATCTGTTCACGTAGGCGAGCCATCAATCCGCTATCACCGATTAGCGTTGAAGCCAGACTGGCCGCTCGCTCTTGTTGACGCGTTTGTTTTTCAATATCCGTCAGCGATGCTTTTAAGGCGCGACGATTGCTCTCTTCTCCTTCCATGTCACTGAGCAATGACCACTGGTGTTGAAAGACATCGACTACCTGTAAAAAGCCTTCATCATGCCAAAGCGCGGACAGTGCTTGGCTGTCACCAACCAAGCAAAGTAACAGCTTTACATTTTTGTCATGGCGGATCAGCGGCCGGATAGATACAGCTTCAAAAAAGCCGAGCTCACCTATCGCCTGACAAAAATCACGATTAGATTGCCAAAAAACAATCTCTTCCGCTTCGAGGTGCTTTGGTACCGCATTTTGTAAAACGTGAGCAAATGGGGTATCAAAATCTGTTACAGACCAAGATTCCCCGCTGGCATGGCAGACGAGTTGTCTGCCATCGCAACTAGGAACCAGCAACATTCCCTTGCGCAGCTTGAGCTCCTTGACCAACACTTGAATAAAGCGATCCTGTAAATCAGCTGTTCGCCTTTCCCGAGCAAGGTCAGTAACATAAGCTAGCCAGTTACGCATTCTTACTCTACCTCGCCTTTGAAGTCGCCCTCTTCGGCAAATAAACGCACGTGCGTGATCTCTGCTTTATCTGCCAGCTTGTTCAATAGCTCAAGAGACACAGGCGGCAACAACTGCCCTTCGATAATCGCCTCAAGCATACGTGCGCCATTCTCACTGCGCGTGGCCCGTTTTAAGATCTCTTCAATCAGGCTATCGTCAACGTCCACCGTCGCGCCATAGCGTTGCGAGAAGGTGTTTTCCAAGTGCGTGAGCTTCCCACGAACAATTTCCGCCAATACGTCACGCTCAAGCGGCACATAAGGCACCACTTCCATCCGCGCGAGCAACGCCGGTTTGAAGAATGCAGCAAGCTCTGGATACAAGGCATCATCAATCGTATCCGGTTGATGCGCATGGTCAACGATGGTTTGAAAGCCTAAGTTCGAGGTCAGGAAAAACACGGTGTTTTGGCAGTCGATCATGCGCCCTTCGCCATCAGCCAGCTCACCTTTATCAAACGCTTGATAAAAGATGTTCAGTACTTCTGGGTGTGCTTTTTCCACTTCATCCAGCAAGACCACTGAATACGGCATTTTGCGAATGGCCTCTGTCAAGACGCCACCTTCACCATATCCTACATAGCCTGGGGGCGAACCAATCAGGCGAGAGACCGTGTGTTTTTCTTGGTACTCGGACATATTGATGGTGGTTAAAAACTGTTTACCGCCATAGAGCTGTTGAGCCAATTGAACCACTGTCTCTGTTTTACCCACACCACTTGGGCCCACGAGCAAAAACGCGCCTTTGGGGCGTCCAGAGCGTCTCAAATCCGCACGTGCGGTTAACAAATGACGATGCACACGCTCTATCGCGATATCTTGCCCTTTAATCGCCTGACCCAGTAACGTTGTCAGGTTTGTGATTTTGTAGAGTTCATCGCTGTTCATTTGATCGATAGGCACACCCGTCCAATCCGAGATAACTTCTGCCACCTGTTCGGCATCGACGTGAGGGTGCATCAACTGCTGGTCATGCGGAATAGCATTCAATGCTTCGTATTTGTCAGCCAATGTCTTTGCTAACGCGTCACGGTCTTGCTCTTGTGATACTTCATCACTTTGCTCTTCATCACGCTCAGCTGACATTGGCGGGTTTAACAGTGTTGCGCGCAGATCGATGATTTCCTCAACCAACAAACGCTGCTCATTCCAACGTGTTTGCAGTGCATGCTTCTCGGCTTCGTCCGCTTGCTCTTGAGTTTCTAATTCGTCTAAGCGAGCCTGATCGACAGGTTGACCAATAAATTGTGCGCGCTTCAACATCTCGATTTCTTGCTGACGCTGATGGCAAAGAGTCTCCAGTAGCGCCAGACGCTTAGGAGGCGTCGTCAGGTTAATCGCAATGCGTGCACAAGCGGTGTCGAGCACGTCAATGGCTTTATCAGGTAGCTGACGTCCAGACAAATACCGTGCAGACAGCTCGGCAGCTGCTTTGAGCGCATCATCAGCAATCAATACACCGTGAGCTTTTTCATACACACTGCCAAGCCCTCGCATGATATCAACGGCCTGATCGACAGATGGCTCCTCAAGCTTCACCAACTGAAAACGGCGAGTCAGCGCTGGATCTTTCTCGAAATACTTTTTATATTCTTTCCAAGTCGTTGCAGCGATGGTGCTTAACTCACCACGCGCTAAAGCAGGTTTAAGCAAGTTTGCTGCATCACTGCCGCCCTCTTGGTTACCTGAGCCAATGAGTGTATGCGCTTCATCGATAAACAAAATGATAGGGTTTGGAGCACTTTTTATCCCGTCAATAACGCCCTTCAAGCGCTTCTCAAATTCGCCCTTAACCGATGCACCGGCTTGCAGCAAACCTAAGTCCAGACAAAAAAGCTCAACGTTTTGCAAACGATCAGGTACATTGCCAGCGGCAATACGAAGAGCCAGCCCTTCAACCATCGCGCTTTTACCTACCCCAGCGTCACCAACCACGATCGGGTTGTTTTTGCGGCGGCGACAAAGAATATCAACCATGAGGTTGAGCTCTTCTTCTCGACAAAGCACAGGATCAAGCTCGCCATTTTTAGCTTGCGCGGTAATATTTGAGCAATACTTGTAAAGTGGTGACTCGCTTCCTTCCATTGATGGCGCCTTTGACCCTTTTTTATTGTCACTTTCCACGGCAGTTTCCGCAGAGTCTGCAACAATAGCGTCAAAGTGCGTTTTCAAGCTCTCACGATTAATACTTGCTAATAGCTTGGATGCCGCACGCGATAGGTAGCGGTCGGCGCGATTTAATACCGCAAAAAAGACGCTTCCGGAACGCAATTCCGACTGGTTTAGCTCTGTGGTTGATAGCAGCCATGCTTCTTGCAGAACCTCAACCAACAACGGCGAGAATGCTGGATAGGTATCGAGCGTGGTATCACGCTCATAATTACCCGCCAGTGCTTGCTTTAACTGGTCAGTATCAATATTGGCTTGCTTGGCAATAAGGCGAGCGTCAGACAGGGGGTTGTCTAACGAAACTTCAAGAAAGTGCTCAACCAACACTTCAGGGTGATGGCGTTCAATACACAGAGAAGCTGCTTGTTCTAGCGCCAATTTACTTTGCTCATTTAGCTTCGAGATGAGCGTAGACAATTCAATTCGAATCACGGGGACACCTAGTTCTAATCAATGTAATGTTATTCGGCTTACAGCAACTGATTCAGTTGGTGGAGCACGTTTTCAGATTTCTCGTGGAGAAAGTATGAGTAGCCGGCAAAAATACCGGCCCAAAGCACGATAAACCCCACAAACACAGACCAAAGCGGCATTTGTCGGCTCAGTGTATAACGAGTGCTCACAACATGATCACTCGCCTCACCTAATTGCTTCGGCTGCCTTTCATCACCTAGCAATTGATCGTGCAGTCTTTTAATCACTTTCTCGCGTTGAGCACTTCCACCGTCAATGACGCGGTACTTACCCTCAAAGCCCAAACACAGGCAGTGATAAATAAAGACCAGTAACGGTCGGTACCTGTCAGGCTCGCTTTCCAAGCGACCTAAAATGGTAAATACCTTCTCACCACCCCATGTTTCATTGTGGAAACGAGAAAGCATGGAGTGCTCTGCCCAGCAGGTTGAAGCCCCCCATGCCGTTCCCATCACGGCTTCGTCGAGAAACGTACACAAGATATAGCGATAAGCCATCAATACGGCATGCTCGTAGCCTTGTTCGGAAAGCTCGATTTCAATCGCCTTTATTTCTTCAATGGTCTGGTGGTAGATTTGTTCAATACTCTCACAGCTTGAAAGTGAACGAACACGCAGAGCAAGGCCAAACAGAGGCGTTGCGGCATCCACCAGCGCATTGGGGTTATGCCCACGCAGCTGAAACCAGTAATCTTGGTCGTGATTAATTTTCTCAACGTCATCAAAAAGAAGATCGTTAAACACACTTTCGTCAGTCGCAGCCATAATCAATCTCTTATTGCCCAGAATTGAATGTCAAGGTCTTCAAACGCCGCCGCGACGTGGAAGGCAAAGCCACTGGAGTTAGCCAGCATCGACCAAGCCGCGCTTTCTTTATCCAACTGGTAATAGGTGTAACCCGCGTGATATGGCAGCTGGCGTGGTGCAACAGGCAGCGGGATCAGTGGGATACCAGGGAGTTGTAAAGAGATCAGCTCACGGATTTTCTCAACAGAAGACACCTTGGTTTGCTGAGTAAATAAGCGTCGTAGCTCGTCGAGTGGCATCCGCGCTTTCACCGCCACAATGAACTCCGCAGATTCCATAAGTTGCGGGTCTTGAATCGGCGCAACCATAAGCCCGTAATTGCGTTTGTCCAGTTGAATGGAGACTGCACGCGGCTCCAACACCACGCTGAGACTTTGACGCAAGAAGCGAATAACCGGCCAGAACGCGTCACCCGGCATATCATGGTTATAAGCAGGCATGGCAGGCGCTAATCGGCTTTCATCGGTAAAAGTTGCCATTTCCCCACAGATTGACGATAAACACTCATACAGGCGTTCAGGGTGCAAGCTACCTAACGATGCAAGATGTTTCATTTGCGGATACAGGCGATTTAACGAGTGCAATAGCATAAAATCTGATACATCCGCGACACCACCTTGAGAAGGGGAGCTAATACGTTGGGCGATGTTTTTGGCGCGTTCCTGCATCAACCCTGCCATTTCGTTGATAAAGCGATGCAGCGTTGCATTGCCCGCCACATTGAAATGACAAGGAATAAAGTCTTGATCCAGAACCACACTGCCGTCGGGACGCTTTTCGGAAATACGCGCAATAGGGATCGCCGCATAAGCGCTGCGATCTTCTTTCTCTAGCATCAACTGCAAGTGCACTGGTGACACATCTAACGTGGTCGTATCTCCTTGAACACTTTGTACATCGCGCACATCAATGCGACGACTTTCATAGCGACCTGAACCTTTTTCTTCTGGCCAGTTCACTTCCATTATCGATTCACTGCGCAACGGAATCGCTAAATAAACCAGCTGGTTAGACAGTGAACCATCTTCGATTTCAAGTGCATCAGGCATCACATCTTCTTGTGGAATGCGAAAGGTTGTGCCGTCTGGCATCACACCCACGGCGCGTTCTATCGCAATACGACCAAACGCTAAATACTCTGGGTTCAGTGATAGCTCAGAAATTCCATACAAGTACTTGCTTACCGAAGTCAGTCGCTCATCCAATAAATACTCACTGTATCGCTGATGCTGCTGAAAATGCTGTGGCTTAATGAAGAGCCCTTCGCTCCATATCACCCGATTACGTGCAAACATTAACTTTATTCAACCTTTTCTAACTTCACGTCATAATCTTGGAATAACATAAGCAAGTGATATTCCCGGCCTTTATTCAATACCTTGACGGCTTTTTTCCATTCACCCAGATTCGGCTCTGAAAAATGTGCCATCACACCGATGTAATTGGTGTCTTCATCAATCTCGAACGCGTTGACGAATTTAAACTGGCCCGGTGTGAGCACATAGTCGTAGTTTTTAATAAAGTTACTACTGAGTGCATCTTCATAATCAGCGCGCAATTGATCGAACCCAGCCGACATAAACATGGAATCATCTTCCAACTCGAAGACTTGTACCTCGATCGATGCCGGGTCCCCCGCAATATTCGGGTTAACCCCTTCATCACTCACCAGACTAAATGTCACGGTGGTTGGCTGCTCTTCAGGTTTATATTCATCTGAAGAGCTACACGCGGTTAATAACAAAAATGCGCACAGAATGCTGAGCTTCTTGAACATAATTAGCCCTCCAGCTGTTTTTCGCGAATACGCTTGTCGTATACCTGCTCAAAAATTTCCCAAAACAGCTTGGAGAAACCTTGCTGACGGTTAGACGTTAACTCTTTGTAGTAATTGCAATACATTTCCCACGCCCACGCAGACTCACCTTCCTCATGTGCATCGGTATTACGTCGGCAGTGTTGAAAGCGGCGTAATAGCACGTCCGGTGAAAAAGCGTTCAAGATTTGATCTAGAGCTTCCGAAATCGCATCTTGAGTCGCTTCATTATGATCTCTGACGTTTTTCAGACTTTCAGCAATCGCTGCCGGTGCAGACAGATGAACGAGGCTTTTATCCGCGTCATACATGGTGCGAACCGTTTCCTCGTACGAAAGCCCCAAGCGTAACGGGTTATCTTCAATCGGTTGCAAGTTGCGGTTCATGGTGCCAAAACGCCCTTCTGCCGCCTGCTCATGCAATGCAAGTAGCCCTTTTAAACACGCTTGCAAAGACTGTCCCATCTCCTGAGAGAGGAAGTGCATACGTTGAACGTCTTGTTCATTGGTGACACGCACTCCCAACCCTTCCAACATAGGCCCGGTCAATAAGTGCTGACCATGGCCACCTTCATCTCTCGATGAGGGTGCATCACTATTCAAACTTTTCGCCACTTCTTGTTCGAGAAGTCCTAATTCTTTTTCATCCATTGGCTTCGTCTCACTGTCTGTCAATTTCGATGGAGTCTGTGGTGCCGTTTCAACTCGAGGCGCACTCTGCACTGTCTCGTCTGCGTGATAACGACTATCGCGTTGCTTTTTTTGGCCGAACCCGAAAATACGTTTTAACTTCACTGAGGCCGACATCACATCTTCGCTATCCGCTTGCGGTGTAAAAGAAGGTCGTTTTTCGACTAGGTTTTTTTTCGAGACTAGGCTATCTGTCTCTGTGTCTTGCGCTGATGGACCGTCATCCAGCAACCAATTTGCTCCCTGAGAGGATGATTTCGCTTCTAGCTCCACGAGGGGATCAATAGGCGCAGAGGCATCTTCTGGCTCGGGTTCTACATCTACGAGCTCATCGGCGTGAGCCAGTAAATCGGTATGATTGCTGTCAAAAAGCGTATCAATATGACCCGTATCAACGTCACCCTCTTCGCCCGTCAGCACGCGCACTTGGTAAGGGCCAATTTGCATTTCATCCTTATGTGCCAATCGTGCAAGCTGCCCTTTTCCTAACGGCATCTCTGTGCCGTTAACAAACGTTTGTCCACACTCATCACGAACACAAAAAGCGCCATCAACCACCAAGATTTCACAATGCACGTCATGAACACGCGCCATTCGATCTTTCAATCGCCAGCTCGCCATTGCAGAAGATCCAATGGTGCCACCCGTCTCAACAAAGCGAATCTGTGCCGACAACCCAGACTCTAGGGTTTGCGCGTTCGCGACTACGAGTGTTATGCCGTTTTGATGCTGAGAGACCATGTTTATTGCCTTACCTGAATGAGTACGCGCTTGTCTTGCAAGTCTTCCCCGAGGAAAGACGTCCATCCCAGCGCAACCTGTTTTCCTAATTGAAGCGCGGGCGTTTCTTCATCTGTCATCGACAGCTCTATGTCAAACGCCATTTGCTCACGTAAAATGAACTCAACTAATTTGCACAGTGGCTGATACTCTTTACCCACAGGCAGAAAGTCGTTAAAGCGCTCTCGGGTCAGGTTTTTGATGCAAATAACAAATTTGCCATTGCAATCAAAAACCGACTCGCCAATCACGGTGTCCTCGCCCAAGCGTCCGTTCATGCACCCAAGAGACATTTGCTGCTCCTTGGCTATTTTCACTTTGCGAGTCACCCATTGGCGGATTTCAACCTGTTCAAGGTCAAAACAATGCGCAATGATGCCGGAGACCACAGTTGGCGAACGACTTCTCCCCGCTAGCGTGCCGGCATAGGCCAACATTTTGCACCAGTTGATTGGGGTCTCACCCCTTAGTTGTGGATCTCCTAACCCAACAAGCGCGAAGAGCTGCGCAGAGAACTGATCTTCTGCACCTGGCTGAAACCTGACGTAATAACGATATTTACGCCAGATCCGGTACACCAACGCGATTAGCCGATTATTAAAAAAGTCCAAAAATGGTCTTTTTATACCGCCAGGCTCTTCATGGAGAAGCTGTTCTGTAATAAATGCCGGCAATGGTGATTGCGAACCTGCTAGCCCTAAAAAGTTCGTTAACATCACCGTGTGATCGTTAACCTGATCAAGCGATGATATATCTGACGCAGCAAATCCAAGACTGGGATTAGCGCTAAACACCAGCTGACACTCGCGCTCCCACTCTTCTTCCTCTGGGTTCAACCCTTTATGCTTTTGTAAAAGCTCAACAAGTTGGAAGAAGCTATACACTCGCGCATCTTGAACAAGATCAGCCGCACTAGGTGCCAACTCCTCTAGATGAGTGGTTGCATCCCGACTCTCGTCTGCCATGTATAGGTCTCGTTATTCGTTGTGTTGATAACGGTAAGCTCATGAAAAGAATTAATACTCGCGTATAACGAGAAAAAGTGGCTGAGCACCGTTCCAAATAAATATAAATCGCCTTCCGAGCCAAAGCCGTCTTGATTGAGATAAATCGTAGACTGTAAGCCTCGAACCGGCATGCCACGTAATAACTTATCCATCGGCTTGGATTGAATATCTTCAATGGCGTCTAGGCGCTTCTTACCCACTCGCTCAGCTTGACGATCCACCAATGCGCGAAAGTCATAAGCGGTTAATACACAGCTCAATGCGTCTTTTGATAAAAGCGACAAGTAATTCAACGATAAGTTAGAAATCAACATCCATAGCAAGCTGCCGTCTAACACTGGCCTTAGTGCTTGCGTAGGAATGGTAATATTTTCGAACTCTGCAAATGGCGGTGAACTGTCCGTTGGATAGCAGATGTCGCCCACACCTAAGTCCAATGGAAGTTGACGATTGGTGCAGGTCAGCTTAATTGAAACCGCCTCATCGACATCGACTGATGCGGATTCATCACCGCGAATAAACGAAATAAAGGAATCAAAACCATCCCCACGGATGCTATCTTTTACCCGTGAGCGGTAATAAAGGGTTTCTCTATTGCGCACCCGCTCTACTTCATGTTGAAAGCTCTCAAACGGAGTATAAACTCGCTTTTGACCACGTACTGGTCTACCATCAATGACTTTATCTTGTCGACCCGTGACACTGTCTATACTGAACACTTCATAATGCGCCGGTTTACCGCTTGACGGAATCACTTTGTATTCCGAGCTTTTCCCGGTTAAGTCGATCGGGTCAGCATCATGATCAAACAAGTTGATAGCGGGGGTGCAATATAACTGAAAGCTCTCTGCCCTCACTCTTACATCTGACGGCAACGTTTTAGACAAATGTAACTGCACCGTAAACTGGCCGTAGACATTACTCGGTATTGCCTTATACAAGCCACTAATATCAAAGAAATGAAACGCTTCAGGAAATGACAAATATTCCTGTAGGACACGATAACCGTCATACACATTTTGTGGGTATGGTAACAGGCCGTCGCCAGGATTAAATCCAACCGATGAAAACGCATCTCTTGGTAGCGAGAACTCAGTGCCATCGACATGTACCGTGAGTTTATCGAGGTGATGACTCAGCCACAAATAGATCATTTGTGCGCTATATTTATCACCACCAATGTAAAAACGCAGCGTGTTAATGTTGGCATCTCGTACCGACATATCACCGTCTAAGGTCATTTGCAGCTGAATTGTCGTCGCTTCACGTGTGTGTTCAGCGTGAACGTTAGAGCAATACAGCGGATACAACTCAACCTCTCGGCAAGTTTGGAAGCGACACTGGGTTTCCATAACAGGCTTACTGTCAAGCTCCGTCCCCTTAGCAACAACTTGCTTTTCGCTCAAGCTCCCTTCTGGCTTGAATTGCGTAATGCACATACTTGGCACTGGGCGCAAGTAATTCGGCCAGAGCATATTGATAATCGAGTGAGTCAGCTCAGGAAAATCATCATCAACTTTTTCGCGCAACTTACCGGTTAAAAACGCAAACCCCTCCAACAAACGCTCTACATCTGGGTCCGTGTGTCGACCATGTAAAAAACGTGCGAGCTGGGGGTGCAGTTCAGTAAAGGCTTTACCTTGCTCTTTTAAAAACGCGAGCTCTTCTCGAAAATACTTGTCTTGCGTCATGCGGTTTACAACACTCGATATTGGCGGTTCTGGTCTAAAAGCAAGCTAAGTTGAACTTTCTCGTGGAGCACTTCGCTATTAACGGTGGCAACAATGTTGAATCGCAGCATAAGTGGCGAGTGCGAATCAAAATCTGATGTCACCAAAATATTGGTTAGCCTAGGCTCATATTTTTCCAAACATCCTTTAATGGCTAACTTGACCCTCAGCGACAGATCTAGGCTTTCGAGTGTCGCGTCGTTAAAATCGATTAGTCCCAACCCAGGGGAACTTTGAGCACCACCAATACGCGTATTCAACACATTAGCGATATTACGTTTTATCGATCTCACTACGTCTGGACTACTCGGCCCTTGAGTGATGGATACAGGCTTAGCGTCGGCTTCTAGACGCTCCAAGAAGCCGACACCAAATGCACTGTCTTCTAGCGCAACGTATGACATGATTACTGATCAAGCCTACCAACAAGAGACAGTTCAAAGTTCGCACCCATATACTTAAAGTGAGGACGAACAGCTAACGACACCTGATACCAGCCAGGGTTACCTTCCACGTCGCTTACTTCAATTTTGGCAGCACGAAGTGGTCGACGGCTACGCACGTCTGCTGGTGGGTTCTCTTGGTCAGCAACATATTGCTTCAGCCAGGTGTTTAGCTCGCGCTCAAGGTCTTGGCGCTCTTTCCAAGAACCAATTTGCTCACGTTGTAGCACCTTGATGTAGTGGGCTAGACGATTAATAATCATCATGTAAGGAAGCTGTGTACCAAGCTTGTAGTTCGTCTCTGCTTCTTTACCTTCTTTGGTATTTGGGAAAACCTTAGGCTTCTGAATGGAGTTAGCAGAGAAGAACGCCGCATTGTCACTGCCTTTGCGCATTGTCAGACCAATAAAGCCTTCTTCCGCAAGTTCGAACTCTTTACGGTCAGTGATCAAGACTTCGGTTGGGATCTTAGTCTGTAGCGCACCCATTGATTCATAAACGTGAACAGGCAGATCTTCTACTGCACCGCCGCTTTGTGGGCCGATGATGTTTGGACACCAACGGTATTTGGCGAAGCTATCCGTTAGGCGTGTTGCAAATGCAAACGCGGTATTACCCCAAAGATAATGCTCATGATCTTGACTGACGTTTTCGTGGTAAACGAAAGACTTGATCGGGTTCTCTGTTGGATCGTAAGGCACACGTAATAGGAAGCGTGGCGCGGCCAATCCCAGGTAACGTGCATCTTCAGACTCACGTAATGAACGCCATTTCGTATATTTAGGGCTCTCAAAGATAGATTTGACATCTTTGATGTTTGGAAGCTCCTCAAACGACTCAATGCCAAAGAACTCTGGCCCAACGCTTGAAATAAATGGCGCGTGTGCCATGGCACCCAACGCCCCCATGTATTGCAGCAGCTTCATATCTGGGGTTGATGGTGTGAAGGCATAGTTACCAATAATAGCGCCTGTGGGCTCACCACCAAACTGACCATAACCTGACGAGTATACGTGTTTATACAGGCCTGATTGTGTTGTTTCTGGCGCAAATTCAAAGTCGTCTAACAACTCTTCTTTGGTAACGTGCAAGATGTCAACTTTGTTGTTCTCGCGGAAGTCAGTGCGATCAACAAATAATTTAAGCCCACGCCACGCTGATTCCATTTCTTGGAAAGACGTATCGTGCAAAATTTCGTCCATTTGAGCACTGATTTTTTTATCAAGCTCAACGAGCATCTGATCGACAAGAGACTTATTCACTGGCTCTTGTGTTTGATCATTACCCACGAGATTTTCAATAAAGGCTGCAACGCCTTTCTTTGCGACATCATAGCCTTCTTCGCTTGGCTCAATACGCGTTTGCGCCATGATCTCGTCAAGCAAGCCACCTTCTTTTACTTCAGGCGACTCTACGACTGATTCACTTGTAGACATGTTTCTATTTCCTAAGACTTAATTAACTACTAATTTGAATCAATTACTCTTTCGGAGCATCATCATCGCCACCGACGATATTTAGCTCAGCAAGCAACTTTTCACGAGATTCCTCAGAGTTGAGCAGCTCCTGCAAACGATCGCGGAAAGCAGGGATGTTGCCTAGAGGACCTTTCAATGCAACCAAAGCTTCACGAAGCTCAATCAGCTTTTTGAGCTCAGGAACTTGGTCAGCAACCGAGTCTGGTGCAAAATCACCTATTGACTTGAAAGATAACTCGACAGGGAGCTCCGCATCTTCATCATCGACAAGTTGATTTTTTACCGTGGTGGACAGACGCAAATTGCTCTCGCGCATTACATCTTCAAAATTGTTTTTATCTACCGAAACTGTTGCACGGTCTTCAACGGGTGTCTCTTCTGTATGCCCCTTAAAGTCACCAACAACCAAGGTTTTTAGTGGGAGCTCTACTTCCGCCTGCTGGTCACCCGTCGCGGGGACGTACTTGATATTAATGCGCTCTTTAGGCGCTACGCTTCCTTCTTTGGACACTTTGAACCCTCGATACCTTCACCAAAATGACAGCACAGCCAGGAGTGATCCTGTCACACTGAACTGCGTTAACATCTTAAAAACATCAATGACTCGCTGTGCTGCTATCACTGATCGTGCGCCAGCATACATAACGAAAAATTAGACATTAATTAAAATTGCACAATTTTGGAGCAATGCCTCATTTTTATTTTTTTTGGTCAAAAAGATACTGTTTTCTGACATATTGACAATTTCATGACATAGCTTAATGTAAATAATACGTTAGTGAGCAATAACTCTAGAATGGCGGTAGATACCCTTGTTTTTCTACGGGAATATAATTAAATAACCTCTAATGAAATTAATAATTATCTTATTACCTTTAGGTATTTAGCTCCACATAATGAGACGGTAGTGGGCTAGCAGATACTCAGTGATCTAACCTCCTCCATATCGATCCACCTCGCGCGTTTAGTGATAAAAATGTGAATAGCACCGTATCCGAACAGCTTTAGAGCGGAAATTATGTGATCATCGCGACACGCTAAACACGACAACACGCGCAAGGTGTGCACTCGATCCACTACCACTTATGTTGTGCGTATATCCTCTCCTCCCTTTGTTCTCCTCCTCTCTTCGCTCGTTGCTTAGGAGGATGTGCCCTTTTCTTATTTAAGTAACACTAGTGTCAATTATCGTCTCCGTCGGCGCGCTACCCGTTGTGCCATCACATTTCGCACGACGCCATTGTCTCGCCACTCGACGACTCAGAATATTTCTTTGTGCGGTTTTCTTTGTGCGGATAGTGATTATGAAAAAGTTGCGTAACCTTTCTATAAGTCAACGGATAAGTTTGGCTGCCTCGTCCATCGTTCTGATCGGTCTTGGGGCAGTGAGTGCGGTTTCTTTATCAACGCTGAATAGCAGCCAGTCGGCCATGTCATCCCAGGTCACTGAAAACGTAAAGCGTGATCAAGTGATCAAGATGCAAAATCGCGCGACTGCGATTAGCGAGGAGATCCATGCTTACATTGCTTCTCCGCTCGATACGGTGCGAACTATCGCCCAGATTTATACCTCTGAAGCGGAAAAGAATAAGTCAGCCCGGATCCTCGACCGAGATGATATTCCTCGGATCATGTATTCGATTTTGAAACGCCAACCTGAATGGCACAACATCTATACCGAGTGGCAAAAAAACGTCTTAGGCGCCGATGCTTTTTACTACGGCGATCCAACCAGTGCAGCGGATGGCCGCTATGTGCCGTCGGTGTCAGTGGATGAAAACGGGGAAATGCGCCTTACCGCTGCACAAAATTTCTCTGAAACCAATCCTTGGTATCAATGCCCAGTGAGCACCCAAAAAGATTGTATTACTGATCCAAGAACGACTCAGATTAATGGTAAGACGCAAACGGTGTTCGACGTGACAACTCCCGTTTTTCGCTTTGATAAAACGGTTGCTATGGTGGGAAGTACGCTCAAAACCTCGCAAATCCAATCACTCTTAGCCAAACGTGCCGATAATAACGGGGAACTATTTGTTATCAGTCAAGATGGACGAGTCGTTGCTAGCACCGATCAGCACGTTCAACATGGCGCTGCGGTCTCGGGATTTTCCTCTCCTGCTTACCAACCACTTTCTAACCTTCTAAGCCAGAACGCAACAAACCAATTCAAACAAACCGATTCGCACTTTTATGTGTCGCAACCGATCGAGTTTGGCAATATGTCTCAGACGTGGTCAGTGATGATTGTGACCCCCAAGCAAGCCGCGATGGCACCCGTCACACAACTGAATCAGATGATGACTAACGCCGAAAGCGATATTCAAAACACCATTTATTGGGTGAGTGGCCTCGTCCTTGTTCTCGCTTTTGGGATCATTCAAGTCGTTATCAAACGCCAATTAGCACCATTGACCAGCGTAGAGCAGTCTATCCAAGCGATAGCCCAAGGTGGTGGTGACTTAACTCAACGCTTATCGGTTAACGGTCAAACCGAGATTGATCGGATTAAACACTCAGTCAATCAGATGCTGGATGCGCTGCAATCAATGGTGGGACAAATTCAACAAGCGGGTGGACGTTTGTCCGACACATCAACGACCGCCAATAACGCCATCACCGATGCCCACCAAGCCCTGTCTGATAATACCGAGACATTACACCAAGCCGCGACGGCAATGGAGCAACTGACCGCGACCTCAAAAGATGTGGCAACCAACTCTGAAGCCTCCAAAGAGAAAAACGCCGCAGTCGTCTCATCGCTGAATCAGTGCATGGAGAATGTTGCTAATAATGTGGCACGCAACCAAACCGCCAACACGGATCTGCAAAAAGCCAACAGTTTTGTTAGCGAAGTCAAAACCAGCGGTACCGACATTGCCACATTGCTCGACGACATTCGCGGCATTTCAGATCAAACCAATTTATTAGCGCTCAATGCCGCGATTGAGTCGGCACGCGCCGGTGAAGCTGGTAGAGGATTTGCGGTGGTCGCTGACGAGGTGCGCGCCTTGGCCCAGCATTCACAAAAATCTGTCGACCAAATCGTCTCGACGCTTGAGACCTTCAACCAACTACTGACCGATATTGAAGCCGTCATCCAACAAGGTGAACGTGGTGCGGCGGAGGGTTATCAAGCAAGTGTTTCCGTGCAGGAGACCTTAACCGAGATTGTTGATTTGGTGCAGCAGCTAGGCGATATCAATTACCAAACCGCAGGCGCGGCGGAAGAGCAAAGTGCCGTCTCTCAGCAGGTGGCTGAAAACATCCAGGCACTGTCACAACGCATAGAACAAACCTTGTCACTCAGTGAGCAAGCACAAGGCGCAAACCAAACACTCAACCACGAGGCCAAAACGATTCGCCAACTGGTCGATACGTTTACCGTTTAGTCCCCAGCCTTTTCTCTCATATTAAAAAAGGGCAACCAACGTTGCCCTTTTGAGGTTACGTCTTGTTAAAGACGCGATGTAAAATGTAGATTAAATGATGAGATTACTGCTTGTCTAACTGTGCTTTCATCGCGTCACGAAAGACTTGGTCAGCGTCAGTGATACCCAATTGCTCCGCATCACGCAGTAATCCCATTGCTTTGTCGACATCGTTATCTGCAATCGCGGTTCGAATAGCCTGGTGGTAAAAAGTCACGCTTTCTTGTTGCGGACGTTCAGTGGCGGAGAGTGCTGGTAGTACGATAGACTGATCGCTGGTACGTGCGCCCAATGCTGCCGCTTCGATGGAAAACGTACCGGTCAACGCGCGCGGTACTTGAATATCGCCTACCTCTGGAAAGTAATTCCCTCTTCCCTCTGCGTCCAATTTCGCTGGGTGGCTGACCGCCACCGTTTCATCAAATTTATCTTTATCAGTAAAAATAACCAAATAGAGCGCACTGTCACCTACTTGTGGGTGGACTTTAATATTACCTTGCAAACGGTTTCCATCAGCTAGACGGGGCTTTAGATAAACTAAACCTCGATCATCAAGCTCAGCGCGAATATCGCCAGACTGGTTAATGACTTTAGCACTTGGGACAAAAACACTATCGTTGATTTCTGCCTCGATATTGATATCCAATCCATTTTTTACCATCGGTAATTCAAAAATAACGCCAGGGCTATCAATGCTATGGATATCTAGGACTTGTGTTTGTGTGGTGACCGCTACTTTGATCTCTTTATCCATCTCTAGCGGTAGTTGTTTCGCTTTCTCAATCTGCGTCACTGCCTTTCCTTTCGGTGCAATCTGATATTGGTTATCAACGATCGTCGAGCACCCATTAAGCAGTAATAACCCAGAGATAAATAACACTTTTTGGTTCATATAAAACACCTAAAAAAATAGCCGACAATTGTCGGCTATGAAAAAAGACAGTTTAAAAAAGGCTTACCACCAAGCTTCCAATTGCACACCCGTTACGAACTCTGAGTCACCTTTGTCACCAAACGTATCTCCTTCTTCATCCGTAATATACGTACCGTAGAAGCGAATCTCAGGACGCGACCAGAAGCTATCACCCATTGCCCATGCTTGAGCTAAAGTAAACTTGTGACCTCCTTGGTCTGTTCCTTGATTTTCTCCATCAAAGAAGCCGACCTCACCGATGGTGCGCATCGTGTCGTTCCACTTATAAACAGGGCGCACAACCGCGGTGAACATATCAGAGTCACCCTCACCATCTGTTAAGTCCGACCCGTTGTGATAAGAAAGCTGATGTCCAAGTTCCATCGACGACCCAACATTCATCACACCCCAGTTAATAATACGGTAGCCTTTCGCATCGTTTTTATCGTCGGAGCCACGGCTGTACCATGCACCAGATCCAAAGCCAGCAATCTGATCACCGTATCCTGCAGAGCCATATTGCAAGATTGTTTGGTTGAAGCCGTTGTCCATATTTTGATGCACAATACCGGTAAGCATAATACCATCATCAGCGGCTTCGGTTTGGTCATCTTTTTCTGTTGCAAAGTTATAGGCAGTGGCAAGCTCTAAACTCGCGTCTTCCCACAAGCCGATATTGGCTAAGCGCGCATCAAAAATATAGCCTGAAGACTGATCATTTTCTCCATCTTGAATAAACGCTAAAGAAAGTTTTTGATCGCCCAGTGAAATATTTTCAATACCACCACCGGTACCTGAGGTGTTCAAGAAATAGAAGTCAGTAATATGGATATCTTTTCGTTGATAATAGCGCTTACCCGCCCAAATAACGGCTTCAGGGTCGGATGCAATCACACCTTTGGCTTGGACATTAAATTGCGCGACGTTTATTTCGCTACTTTCCCAACCACTTTGGCCTTTATCGCTGGAGGCAATCATCGATTCCAGCTTCCATGATTGCTCACCCGTTTGAAGTTCTTCTGAAAAACCGAACTCGTAATAGTTGTCGTCTTCGTTACCCAAACGACCAACTTTATTCTTTTCAAAAGCACTATCACCTGCACCATCACCACCGATCGCAGCACCCGCACGAGCATAACCATTAAAATCTACAGCAAATGCTGAGGTGGCAGTGACAGCAGCTGCGACAGCCGCGGCAATTAAACTTACTTTTCTCATACCTTACTCCATAATGCGCCTTTTTACGTGTCTCTTCACACCGGCAGTGGGTAGTGGAAAAAGACAGTGTGTCCAAGGCTTAGCTTTCTTCGTTATCCTGGAATTATCCTATCCCTGAGCGGTCATTTTCGCGTCATCCAACCGTGCGATTTCAGGGGGAGGAGGAGAAAGGAGGAGTGAGAGCTGATTATCTAAACTTGTCGAGCTGGGTCACTGAACGAGGGCGTAATTGGTAATTATTTTTCGCTAAACAGGCCTACAAAATGTCGACACGATCACTATTAATAGATTTATTCTTAAAGGTGTGAAACTTTATTACATGAGGGACAATGATCATAAATGTGACGTCAGATTGAATTATTTATAGGTAAACGCTCTAATAGCGATTCATCTCATTTAATGGTGTTATTTATGTCGGTTTGCTTCCCATCCCCTTATGTATTAGGGGCGCAACTACACCCATCAGGCTGTCGGTTTACGCTGTATGCACCCGATCAGGACTGCGTGCATTTACTGTTGTGGCATCAAGGGCACCAGCCTCAGCGGCTCGCCATGCGCGAATACAAGCGTGGCTACTGGACACGAGATGTCGCTGATGTGGTTGCGGGGCAAGAATACAGTTTTGAGGTCTTACAGGATGGTCAAACATGGTACTTGGCAGATCCGTATGCGCAAGCGGTGACTGGTCCCTTACGCTATCAGCCTCCTTATACACCATCGCAAAGCACATTGCTGGCGCGTTGCCAAGTCGTCGATCATGAGTCTTTTGATTGGCAAGGCGTGTCATCGCCTCAACGCGCCATACGAGACACTGTGATTTTCGAAACCCATGTTAAAGGGCTGACTCAGCAGCATCCAGGTGTCGCCCCAGCGCAGCAAGGACGTTATTTGGGTTTAGTCTCACCAGCGATGTTGGTGTTTTATCAACAACATCAGATTAATTGCCTGCAACTGCTTCCGATTACGTCTTGCTTACCTGAGCCGCATTTACTCAGCCAGCAAAAAACCAACTACTGGGGCTACAACCCATATGTTTGGATGGCACCGGATCCACGCTACGCGGAGAAAAATGCGGTTAACGAGCTAAAGACGGCAATACGCGAACTACACCGCCACGACATCGAAGTCATTTTGGATGTGGTATTTAATCACACGGCGGAAGGCGGAGAAGGTGGGCCGATTCTTCATTATAAAGCGTTTGATCATACCATGTACTTACATGATGGCCAACAACTGCGCAATTATACCGGCTGTGGTAATACCCTTGATATACGCCATCCTGCTGCACTAAAGCAGGTGCTCGACACCTTACGCATGTGGGTTACCGACTATCACGTGGATGGGTTTAGGTTCGATCTCGCCGCGACCCAGGGGCGAAATGGCGATACCTTTAACCCCCAAAATGCGTTTTTCCTCGCCATTACCCAGGATCCGATCCTTTCTAAGGTCAAGTTGATTGCAGAACCCTGGGATATAGGCCCCGATGGGTATCAGCTAGGACAATTTCCGATTAACTGGGCAGAATGTAACGATAAAATCCGCGATACCACCCGCAGTTTATGGCGAGGAGATCCAGGCATATTGCAAGATTTCGCCACGCGATTGATGGGTTCGCGCGACGTTTTCAGCGCAGCCCATTGGCCCGATCATTTGCCGATTAACTATGTAACCTACCATGATGGTTTTACCCTGCAGGATGTGGTCAGTTATGCCAAGCGGCATAACCATGCCAATGGCGAGAATAACCGGGATGGTCATGGTGACAATCGCTCCGCCAATTATGGTGTCGAGGGGCCGACAAACAATCCTGACATTATTGAGGTAAGGAGTCGGCAAAAACGGAATATGATGGCAAGCATCCTCTTCTCGCTGGGGACGCCACACATTCTAATGGCCGATGTGTTAGGCCACTCGCAACAAGGGAATAACAATGCCTATTGCCAAGATAATCCTATCAGTTGGTTTAACTGGCAAACGCAGGATCACACTTGGTCAAACTGGCTAGCCACTATGATTGCACGCCGCAATGCCATCGTACCACGCTTTATCGATGCGTTAAGTGGCACACAGCGCCATTGCAATCGTATTACGTGGCGACATCCAAATGGCGATCCGATTCACGATCATCAATGGTCAAAGCTGCAAGCGCTCAGCTGTCAGATCACGCTCGGCGCGCATCACCCTGACGCGGGTCAATCGATGCTGATTGCCATTAATAGCAGCGACACTACGCAAGCGTTACAGCTACCCAATGATCACCAGTGGCGCATTGTCTGTGACACCGCGACCGGTGAGACAACCGTCGCTCCACTAGCGTCATGCCAACGCTTGGCAGCAAAGAGCTTTTTGGTCTGTATCGACGGTGACTGGCTGTAGCCCAATATTACCCGCATCAAAAAGGCAGCTAATGTTAGCTGCCTTTACGTTCGCGCTCTTGCTTCGCCTAAGGGCGTAACGCCTTAGCCTTTCACGCCCCCTGCGGTCAAACCACCCACTAACCAACGTTGGGCGAGTAAGAAAACCCCGGTAATCGGTACCGCTGACAGTACGGCTGCCGCCGCAAAGTCGCCCCACAGATAGTTCTGCGGATACAAGTACTGCTGCATGCCGACCGCCAAGGTATACGAATCAACATCCGACAAAAGAATCGAAGCAACGGGCACCTCACCTACCGCCATGATAAACGACAGAATAAAGACCACAGCCAAGATAGGCACGGAGAGCGGAAGCAGCACCAGCCTAAACGCCTGCCATGGGGTGGCGCCATCCAGTGCTGCGGCTTCTTCCAATGAACCATCAATGCTCTCGAAGTAACCTTTAATAGTCCAAACGTGTAATGCAATCCCGCCCAAGTAGGCAAAGATCAAGCCACCGTGCGTGTTGAGCCCCAAGAACGGAATGTACTGCCCCAACTTATCAAACAAGGCGTAGATAGCTACCAATGCCAACACCGCGGGGAACATTTGAAAGATCATCATCGCGTTCAAGATGGTTTGCTTGCCTTTAAATCGCATACGGGCAAAGGCATACGCCGAGGTGGTTGAGAGCACCACGATAAACAGCGAGGTGATCCCGGCCACTTTTACCGAATTCCACAGCCATAATAGAACGGGAAATGGCGGTGGCGTGACCGAGCCATCCGGATTAGTCACCGGGAAGCCCAATGCTAATTTCCAATGTTCAAGTGATGGGTTTTTCGGGATCAAACTCCCGGTAGCGAAATTCCCTTCACGGAATGAAATCGCAATAATCATTAACAGCGGGAATAGGATCAGCGCCAAAAATAAGCACAAGCCAATATGGGTTGCCCAGACGCGATATTTTAAGGATTTACCTTGTACCATTGCCATATTTACGTCCCTCAGTGCTCGTTTTTCTGCGTCATGCGGAGGTTGATTAACGCCAATGCCCCGACAATCAAGAAAATCAGTGTGGCGATGGCACTTGCCAAGCCAAAGTCTTGACCACCACTGCCTTCAAAGGCGATGCGATAGGTATAGCTAACCAGCAAATCGGTATAACCAGCCGGCTCCGTGGTGCCGATACGGTTTGGCCCACCCTCTGTCAACAACATAATCATCACAAAGTTATTGAAGTTAAAGGCAAAGGCCGCAATCAGCAGAGGAGTCAGTGGTTTAATCATCATCGGCAGCGTAATACGGGTGAAGTTCTGAATGAAATTCGCGCCGTCAATCGCGGATGCCTCGTAGAGATCATCAGGAATCGCTTTAAGCAAGCCCATACAGAGGATCATCATATAAGGGAAGCCCAGCCAGGTATTAACGGTGAGCACCATACTCCGCGCCAATAACGGGTCAGAGAACCAATTCGGACTGATGCCAAACAGGGCTTCCAATACCATGTTGATTTCACCAAAGCTTTGGTTAAACAAACCGCGGAAAATCAGAATCGAAATAAAAGCTGGTACCGCGTAAGGAAGGATCAATAACAAACGGTAGATCGACTTACCTTTCAGCTCTTCCCACTGCACCAAACTCGCCAATATCAAGCCAATAAACAGGGTGAATACTACGGTGAGTACAGAAAAGACAATCGTCCAGATAAAGATGCCAATAAACGGCTCTTTGATGCCCTCGTCCGTCCATACGCGCTCAAAGTTATCCGTGCCAATTTGCACCACATAACCGGGTGACACAGTATCGCCCACAAATTCACCGGCGGCATTAACCGGTTGATAGTAACCTACCTCATCGTTAGGTTTGAGCGTCTCACCCGTTTTATTGTTGATCAGCGTGCGGCCATCGACCTGCAAGCTATAAAGCGACTGAATGGCGGCGAACTTGCGCAAACCACTCATACGAATGGTTTTGTCACCAGGCAATGCCAGGTCTAACTCCCCAAGCGCGTCGCGATTTTGAATCACATCGCGTAGTGACGCTTTTTGTCCCTCAACACTGTCAATGGGGCTAAGTGACAAGTTGTCATCAGCCAAGGTTGCAAATTCAAATGGCTTGGTGGCATAGCGTGTGTTCTCGCCCTCCACCACAATGCGAACGCCTTGATCCGTTTGATATAACGAGAAAGGATAACTGTCGCCACTTTGAAAGGTTCGCTCTAATAATACGGACTGGGCACGCTCGAAAGATAGTTGATTTTTGGCGCTATAGTTGGTGAATGACAGCCCAACGGTATAAACCAACGGAAAAATAATGAAAAGGATCATCCCCGCGATACCTGGATAGATATAGCGATGGGCGTATGTTTTTTTACTGCCAAAAATGTACAGCGCTAATGCGGTTAATACCACAGTTAACAGGGCAAAGGCGGTTTCACCACGCGAATACATCAAGACGGTGGCATAGCCATTGATAATGGCCACAGTAGCCAGTAACGCCCATTTTATGAACGCTTTTGTGCTACTGGGCAAAGAAGAGCCTGACGTTGTCATAGCTTGGGAACCTTGGACTGACTGCATAAGGAACGCTACTCACATAGTTTTTAAAAAATGCAGGGAGGCAAGCCCCCCTGCAGATAGAGCTTATTTGACCATTTGCGTTTCCGCATCGTCGAGTGCTTCCTCGACGCTTTGACGGCCATCGACCACATTAATGATGGCGTTTTTGGCCGCTGCCCAGAACCCATTCATTTGTGGAATATTCGGCATCACTTCGCCATGTTTGGCGTTTTCCATGGTTGCCGCAATACGCGGATCTTTGGCAAGCTCCGCCTGATAACTATTCAACGCCACCGCACCCAGAGGTTTATCAGCATTCACCGTCGAGAGGCCGTCATTAGTCAACAGATAGTTTTCCAAAAACTCGACCGCCAGCGCTTTGTTTGGCGACGCGGTGCTAATACCGGCACTAAGCACACCAACAAAAGGCTTGGACGCTTCACCTTGGAAGGTAGGTAAGGTGGTGACACCATAATTGATACCTGACTTTTCGATGTTGCCCCACGACCATGGGCCGTTGATGGTCATCGCTGTATCACCTTGGTTAAAAGAAGACTCAGAAACCGAGTAGTCCATATCTGATGAAATCACGCCATCTTTGACCATCTGCTTCATGAAATGTAGCGCGTCATGTACACCTTGGTTATTGATACCCGCGTCTTTCACATCATAGCCGTTTGCCGTTTGCTTAAATGCATAACCGCCATCAGCTGCCATCAGTGGCCATGTGAAGTACGGTTCTTTCAGGTTCCACATGATGGCTGACTTGCCCTGCTCTTTGAGCTTGGCATCCATCTCAACCACGTCTTGCCACGTTTCTGGTGGGTTAGGCACCAAATCTTTGTTGTAGATAAGCGAAAGCGATTCCACGGCCACCGGATAACCGACGTATTTACCTTTGTATTTCACCGCATCCCAAGCAAAGTCGACCATGCCGTCTTTAAGACGCTCAGATGGACGAATCTCTGCCAGCAAGCCTGATTCTGCATAGCCACCAAAGCGATCGTGCGCCCAAAATACAA
Organism: Salinivibrio sp. HTSP; assembly: GCF_003390965.1. NCBI lineage: Bacteria > Pseudomonadati > Pseudomonadota > Gammaproteobacteria > Vibrionales > Vibrionaceae > Salinivibrio > Salinivibrio sp. HTSP. The sequence continues at coordinate 54,621 of NZ_PXUD01000004.1, read as the reverse complement.
TGTCTGGACCATCGCCCGTTGAAGCAGTCTGAGGGAACTTGTCTTGCAGACCATCAGGGTGAACGACGGTGACAGGGATCCCCGTGTCTTGTTCAAAGCGATCACCCACTTCGGCAAGGCCGTTATAACCTTTGTCTCCGTTAATCCAAATCGTTAGTTGGCCTTCTTCGATATTGGCATTGGCGCCAAATGAACCCAGTGCAATCAAGGTACCGAGAGCAACAGCGCTAAGTGATTTTTTCATCTTTCTATCCTTCTTCTACTGAGGTGTAGCACGATTCCATGGAGGATGAGCTGTATTTCACGGTCTATCATGGGTAATTCCCGCGCATTCCTCATCATCCTGGCCTCTACGCCCTGCCTCTATGCGAGCGAATTCGTGATCCATATCGCTCGTCGCTAATGATGCGGTTCACAAAAATAAACGGTACGTGATCAACTTCAACTAATTTGCTCATAATTTTGTGATGTACACCCTCAAATCAATTTGGGGAGGAGATTATCCTCCTCCCCGCCTACTCCCCCCGTAATAATTGTCCACGGGAGGATGCGCCATTTGCAAAGATACGCGACACTGCCTGACATCAAAAAAGCATCGGGTGGAATTTATCCAATGTGCTTAGTCAGTGACCAAACAGCGTTCAACAAAAACGATAACGCTCGAAAATGGCCGATATTGAATAGCACAGCCACCTATAATGCGTATTGAGCCGAATTAATGAAAAGCGATTGAGGGCGAGCGACATGGCAAGTGTCACGTTTAAAAACGTTTGTAAAGCGTATGACGACGATGTAATGATTTCAAAAAACGTTGACCTAGAGATAAAAGATGGCGAATTTGTTGTCTTTGTCGGTCCATCTGGCTGCGGCAAATCCACCCTATTACGCTGCGTTGCCGGGTTGGAAGATATTACGTCGGGCGACCTTTACATTGATGATCAGCGAGTAAATGATATTGAGCCATCTAAGCGTGGCGTCGGGATGGTATTCCAATCTTACGCGTTATATCCCCACCTAAACCTCTACGACAACATGTCGTTTGGCTTGAAACTAGCAAAAACGAACAAAGCGGAAGTCGATAAGCGCGTGCATCAAGCGGCGGAGATCTTACAACTCGGTCACTTACTCGACAGACAACCTAAGTCGTTGTCTGGCGGACAACGTCAACGTGTTGCGATTGGACGCACCCTGGTGTCTCAGCCTCGTGTCTTCTTGCTCGATGAGCCACTTTCCAACCTTGATGCTGGGTTACGGGTGCAGATGCGCGCGCAAATCACCAAGTTACAACGTCAGCTTGGCTGTACCATGATTTATGTCACCCACGATCAGATTGAAGCCATGACCATGGCAGACAAAATTGTGGTGTTGGATGAAGGCCGAGTCGCACAGGTCGGGAAGCCGCTCGAGCTATACCATTACCCACAAAACCGCTTTGTCGCCTCTTTTATCGGCTCGCCCAAAATGAACTTCATGAGTGTCTTTATTGAAGATGTCGAGCCAAACCGTGTCAAAGTACAGCTGAGTGAAGGGGCCAGTTTCTGGATGCCAGTCGATGGTAAAACCGTCACGCGCGGCGATCGCATGTCTCTCGGCATTCGTCCTGAGCATTTGGTGGCCGCCAAAGACGGTGATGCGCAAATTGAAGGGGAAGCGACCATTGTTGAGAAGCTGGGCAACGAGACGCAAATTTATCTCAACCTTGAAAGCGCAGACGCAGACGTGATCTATCGCCAGCTCGATACCGTTGAGATTGAGCCTGGCGACAAGTACGCCATTGGTATTCCCGCTCACCGCTGCCATCTGTTCCACAGTGACGGTCGAGCGTGCAGGCGCCTGCATCGTGAAAATGGCGTCACCTTCGTTGATGAAGAAGATGCCGCCTAATATCACCTTGTAAGAGACAACGACTAGGCCGCATTCGCGGCCTTTTTACTGTATCGGCTCTGACAGAAAAAACGCCAAGGATTAACTTGGCGTAATCTTCACTTTGTCGCCCAAAGGGCGTCATTGCTTTCACCCTTGCCAGCGATAAAACACAGTGGCTAATGGGGGGAGATTCAGTGTCAGCGATTGGGGCTGGTCGTGCGCCGCGCTTTTATCAGTGCTAAGCGCTACGTAAACGGGGTACCCACTGCCCCAAAACGCCTCATCATCCGAATTTAATACCAATTGGTAATCACCACTCATCGGCACACCCAGCTGAAAACCATCTCGGGGTACCGGGGTGAAATTACTCACCACCAGCATCCGCGAGCCGTCATCGCCAAGCCGTTCGTGTGCCATGACACTGAGATCGGCAACGTCTTTTAATCGCCACTCAAACCCTGCCGGATCGCAGTCGAGGCGATGCAGCGCCGGCGTTGAGACATACAGATGGTTCAGCGCTTTCACCCATACTTGGATACCTTGATGGCGACCGTATTGTAGCCAATGCCATTCAAGCTGACTGTCATGGTTCCACTCTGCGGTCTGACCGATCTCCGCCCCCATAAAGTTAAGCTTTTTACCTGGCTGACCATACATATACCCAAGAAAGGCACGTAAGTTGGCGGTTTGCTGCCACTCGTCACCGGGCATTTTACCGATCAACGAACCTTTTCCATACACCACCTCATCATGCGACAGTGGCAATACGTAATTCTCGCCAAACGCATAAACCAATGGAAATGTTAGCGTGTCGTGGTGATAGCATCGATACATCGACTCTTCACGGATATAACTGAGGCTGTCATGCATCCAGCCCATATTCCATTTGAACCCAAACCCAAGTCCGCCTGCATACGTAGGTGCCGATACCCCCGGAAATGTCGTCGATTCCTCGGCAATGGTCATCGCATTTGGGAAATAATGATAAACCGACTCGTTCATCCACTTTAAGGTGGCGATGGCATCATAGTTCTCGTTGCCGCCATCCACGTTGGGGACCCATTGATCCTGCTCGCGCGAGTAATCGAGATACAGCATCGACGCGACGGCATCAACACGCAGGCCATCGATGTGAAACTGGTCAAGCCAATACAAGGCATTATTCACCAAAAAGCGACGCACATGCTCTTTACTCATATCGTAAAGATGACAATGCCAGTCGTTGTGCCAGCCACGTCGTGGGTCGGGGTCATGATATAGCGGAGTGCCATCGAAAAAAGCTAAACCGTGATCATCGGTAGGGAAATGTCCAGGCACCCAGTCAAGGATCACACCAATACCCGCTTGATGGCACTGGTCGACAAAATACTTAAAATCATCTGGCGAGCCATAGCGGCTGGTCGGCGCAAACAGGCCAACCGGCTGATAACCCCAAGAACCATAAAAGGGGTGCTCACTGACTGGCATTAGCTCCACATGGGTATAACCCATTTCTACCAAGTAAGGAACGAGACGGTCAGCAAGCTCACGATAGCCTAGGAACTGACCCGATGCATCTCGCTGCCAGGAGCCGAGATGAAGCTCATAAAACGATAACGCTTGCGTGTGTTTTTCGGTGACGGGACGCGCTTGCCAATGCTGGTCGTGCCATTGATAAGCATGTTGATCATAGGTCAGAGAGGCAAAGGACGGGTATTGCTCGGCATACGCCCCGTAAGGGTCGGCTTTGTGCGGTAAGCACTGTCCATCGGGCCCCGTTAGGGCGTATTTATAGCGCTGCTGCATGCCAAGGTGAGCAATAAACCCGACCCAAAAGCCATCTTCAATCGGCGTCATGTAGGCGGCGTCGGCTTGCCAATGGTTCCAATCACCCATCACACTCACTGATTGTGCATGCGGGGCAAAAACCACAAACCGAACCCCCTCTACCGCTTTACCCGCGACGGGTAACGTCACCGGATGCGCGCCCATATACTGATGTGCAACGCTCGGGTTATATAAAGCAGCCATATCCATTGCAAAGTGATCAGGCTGAATAGATTGGGGCTGTATCGAATGGGAAGAATCTGGCACTGGAGGCTCCTTATACAAAAAACGCTCCATCCTGTACGTGTTGGCTGGCACTGAGGATAGAGCGTTAGAGCATGGTATGGTGGTTACACAGTTTGGCGGCTCGCTTGCATACGTACCCGAGATAAATCTCTGGCAAGTTGATTGAGGTCGTCTCGACTAAAAAGCGCCTCTAAACTGACCGAGAGTTTACGTCGCCAGTTAGGATACTCATCCACCGTGCCTGGGATGTTGACCGGTTTCTCCATTTCCAACCAATCTTCCAACTGGACACTTAACAGCGCCGATTGGCCGGCGGCAACATGTAATTGCAATGCGCGGCACAAGTGGCCATCCATCGGCACATAGCGCGCATCAGCCCCCACGCCATCCGGTAGCATGCCGTGCCAGCTTACACTGTCTAATATGCCTTGTTTGGCTTTTAAGCGATCATCAAACAGTTGTTGGAGTTGCGCTTCATCTGGGTATAGGCCTAACTCTTGCCCCAGCTTTAAATCGTCGCAATGCCAAAAACCACGAATGGTTGGCATGTCATGGGTGGCAAGCGTCGCCATCGCTTGCTCGGTGTAATGCGCCGGAGAAATAAAGCCGCCGTCCTCTTCTGAGGTTTCAAAGAAGAATACCTTGTAGGAATGCACGCCCGCATCCGCAAGTAACGCGCCAATTTCATCGGGTACCGTCCCCAAGTCCTCACCAATCACACTGCACTGATGACGATGCGACTCAAGCGCTAAAATCGCGAGCATGTCTTTAACGGGATAGTACAAGTAAGCGCCCTCGGTAGCATTTTTCCCTTTAGGGATCCACCATAAGCGCAGCAAGCCCAGTACGTGATCGATACGCAACGCCCCACAATGACGCATGTTGGCACGTAGCAATTCGATGTAGGCATGGTAACCGGTTTGTTGCAGCGCTTGCGGATCAAATGGCGGCAAGCCCCAGTTTTGTCCCCGCGGTCCCAACACATCCGGCGGTGCACCAATGCTAGCATCCAACACTAACGGTGAATTATCCGACCAGGTTTCGCTTCCCGCATCAGACACCCCAACAGCAAGATCACGGTACAAGCCCAGCGACATCCCCTGCTCTTCAGCAATGGCTTGTACCTCTTCCATTTGACCTTCGGCAATCCACTGTAGATACATGTACAGTTGAATGTCATCGCTATGCTGCTCGATAAATGCTTGCGTCGCCGCGTTTTCATAACGGCGATATTTTTCAGGAAACACCGGCCAACCCCAAGCGTGAGGATCATCGGCCCGTAAATACTGGTGCAACGCATCAAACGTCGCTTGCTGTTTTAAGCTCTCTCCCCCTTGTTCGATAAAGTCTAAAAACGCACGGCCACGTCGTGTCTGTTGCAGTAGTTCGCGTTGCTTAAACTCTTGAAATAAAAGCGGTAGTACGGCCATCTTTAAGGCGGCGACTTCACTATAATCGACCCAATGCGTGTCGCGTACTGCTTGCAGGCGACGCTGGAATTCGGCACTGCCCACGAGTTGCTGGGCTCGGGCGCTCAAACAAAACTCTCGAACGTTGCTCACATCAATATACAAAAGATTAAGCCAGCGGCGTGATGACGGACTATACGGGCTCGCGGCTTCTGGATTGGCAGGGAACAACGCATGAATAGGGTTAAGGCCAACAAAGTCAGCGCCGCGCGAGGCAAGCTCACTGACCAATTGTTTGAGATCGCCAAAATCACCGATACCCCAGTTATGAGGGGTACGTAATGTGTAGAGCTGAATACTCGGCCCCCACATTTTCTTGTGTTGATCCAATTCTGGCTGCTTATAACATTGGGTGGGCGCCATGATGAGTGTCATTTGATACGGGGCTTTGCGCCGTTTACGTATCACGGAAAGGCGGTGATAGCCCCATGGTAGGGAGCAAGGCAGGCTAAACACCAATGGGCCACCATTACTGCGCTCATCGCGAACGATTTGTGACTGTAAGTAACCTTCAAAGCATTCGCCCTGTTCGGTTTCCAAACGCCAACTAAAGTCACTTTCTCGCGCACTGGTACCTAAATGAAGCGCAATTTCAACCGGCTCATTCTCCTGCACCACCTGCACGGGGGCGAGCACATCCGCTTTGTGTTTTTTCTCCGCCGACGCCAATAACGCCTCGTCGTTTCGTGTGTCATAGCCAAGTGACGTTAGTAAGTCATGTAAGGTACTGTCCGGCACAGCCGCTTCTGAGCCCCATGCACTGATATAGCGATCAGCGAGGTTGGCCATTTGTGCGACTGTCTTCAATGCAGATTCTTTCATCGCTTTCTCCGAGGGGTCTGCCCCCTTCTTTTATTGGGCAATATTGTTGTCATTATTGTTAGGTGGCAAGGCGCATTCCTTGCCACCGATAAGGTTGTTAACCCGTTATATTGCAATTAGCGCTTAATCGCTTCTAACTGCCAAATGTTATTAACGTAATCGCGAATTGAGCGGTCTGAACTAAACTTACCGACCAGCGCGGTGTTCAGAATCGCTTTACGTGCCCATTGCGACGCGTCACGGTAATCACGGTCAATGTCATTGTGTGCGCGCACGTAATCGGCAAAGTCAGCCAAACACAGGTACGGGTCGCCGCTACCCATCACGCTGTCAAACACAGGACGCAGGGCCCCTGGCTGACCTGGCGTGAACGTCTCATCCAGCAAACTATCCAAAGCAGCCTTCAATAGGGGCTGGCTGTGATAGACCGCTTCAGGCTGATAGCCTTTTTGGCGTAATTCGGTGACACCATCAACATCTAAGCCGAAGATATAGATATTATCGTCACCCACCTCTTCACGGATTTCCACGTTAGCGCCATCCATGGTGCCGATGGTAAGCGCGCCGTTGAGTGCCATTTTCATGTTACCCGTGCCAGACGCCTCTTTACCGGCCATAGAAATCTGCTCAGACACATCGGCAGCCGGAATAATGATTTCCGCCATGCTCACACGATAATCAGGAATGAAGACGACCTTGAGCTTGTCACCGACCCGTGGATCATTATTAATGGTGTCAGCGACCTTATTAATCGCATAGATGATCGATTTTGCTAATTCATAGCCAGGCGCGGCTTTCGCGGCAAAAAAGACCACTCGTGGCGCCATGTCAAAGTCTGGCTCGTTAAGCAAGCGCTGATAGAGCGAAATCACATGCAATAGATTCAAGTGCTGACGCTTATATTCATGCAGACGCTTAATTTGTACATCAAAAATCGCATCGGTATTGAGGGTAATATCGAGGTGCTCTTTAACCCATCCTGCCAAACGCTGCTTGTTGCGCTTTTTGACATCCATGAATGTCTTTTGAAACGCAGTATCATCGGCGTATTGAGCAATCTGCTCGAGTTGCTCTAATTGCGCTGGCCACTGCTCACCGATTTTTTCACTGATCAAGTTGGACAAGTCAGGGTTACAGAACTTCAACCAGCGACGCGGTGTGATGCCATTGGTCACATTTTGAATGCGGCCCGGATATAGCGCATCAAATTCTGGGAATAAATCACGCTTAACTAACTGAGAGTGCAACGCCGCGACGCCATTTACCGCATAAGAGCCAACCACACAAAGATTCGCCATACGCACCATGCGCTCACCTTTGTCGTCAATCACTGACAACACCTGCTTTTTCGCCACATCGCCGGGCCACTTCGCTTCTACCTCTTGCATGAAGCGATGGTTAATCTCAAAAATGATCTCCATATGACGCGGCAGCAAGCGCGCAATCAACGCCTCACTCCAGGTTTCCAGCGCTTCGGGCAGTAAGGTGTGGTTAGTGTAAGCAAAAGTACGACTGGCGATTGACCACGCCTCATCCCAGCCCAGACGATAATCATCCAGCAATACGCGCATCAGCTCAGGAATCGCGATGGTGGGGTGGGTGTCGTTTAATTGAATGGTTTCATACTCTGGCAACGCCGCTAGAGCATGACCTGCCTCTAGGTGACGACGGAGGATATCTGCGACCGAAGCGGCACTGTGGAAGTACTGCTGCATCAAGCGCAGCGTTTTACCTGCGTCGTGGTTATCGTTCGGGTACAAGACTTTGGTCAAATTACCCGCATCGATATCAGCTTGCTGCGCATGGGTGTAGTCGCCTGCATTAAAAGCATCAAGCGCGAACGGTGTCAGTGCTCGACCTTCCCACAAACGCAATGGGTAAACGGTGTTGCTTTGGTAACCGACAATGGGTAAGTCCCAAGGCATTGCCTGGATTTTCAAGCTCGGCACCCATTGACGATAGGTATGCCCTGCTTCTTCAACGACCTCAACATGGCCATAAAAACCAATGGTTTGAGTCAGATCCGGACGGACGACTTCCCAAGGGTAACCTTCCGGTTCACGCCACGCATCAGGAGCCTCTTGCTGCGCCCCTTCATGAAAAGACTGACGGAAAAGCCCATATTCATAGTGTAAGCCATAACCCACTGCCGGATACTGCTGTGCCGCCAAAGAGTCCATAAAACAGGCCGCCAGACGTCCCAAGCCGCCATTACCTAGAGACGGATCACGCTCTTGTTCGAGTAAATCTGTTAACCCAAGTCCAAGCTCACTCACGGCATCAGCGATAGCATCGTACAAGCCCATGCTAATGAGGTTGTTCCCGGTTAAACGACCAATCAAGAACTCGAGGGATAAATAGTTAACACTTTTCGCTTTTTTAATGGCTTGATCGTGTTCAGTGGCCACCAAGTCACTCGTCGTGTGTTCGGCTAATGCACGGCCCAGCGCGAGGTACCAGTCACGCAGTTGAGCAGTATCTGGTGCGTGACCTAGCTGGGTTAGGTGTTGAACCATACTGATTTTAAACGCACTTTTATCAAACGCATGTTGCTGTTTTGGTGTCATGTCGTTGCTCTCGATAATGGAATGAAACCTTGATGGTTAGTCATCCTGCCCAACCCGAGCACGGCAAACATCCTCCCATGTCGTTCTCATCAAAGGAGGAGACCACAGGGCGTAGAGAGCCAGGTCACACATCAACAGTGAGCGGGCTCTCATCAAAATGAAGCACAGCCCACTGACTGGTGATCTTCATCACGCTATGAGACAAAAGCCTGTCTAAGCCGGCGATGAAAAAAACCGTCTAGCTTTTGGTGATTTTTGTGCGCTAGCGCAAATTAACCCCTGACAAACCAACATCAATGTGTACACCGACGATAAAAAAAGCCAAGAAAAAGGCAATTAAGTGATATTTATCACAATTATAAGGCGTAGTTGCACTAAATTAGGGCACCCGTTAAGAGATCAGGGATAGATCATAGTTTGTGTCTTTGAAGTTACATACACTGCAATCAGGACAGAGGTGCGCACCAAAGATGACGCACCGCATTTGTAGTGAAGGACAGTGTCTTATGTGGATCCCATCAAAGCTGACTCGGCCTGGACGGCTTTATAACGCGATATTGCGCCCGCGAGTGCTCGATATTTTACAACAAGCCCCCCACTATAAGCTGGTGCTGTTTCGCTCTCCGGCCGGTTATGGCAAAACCACCATGGCTGCCCAGTGGCTCGCCGATCAACCCAATGTCGGTTGGTTTAGCATTGATGACAGTGATAACGACAGCTTTCGCTTCATAAACTATTTATTACAAGCGTTGCACCAAGCCACCCAAGAAGGCTGTGCCAATACGATAAAACTGGCGGAAAAACGCCAATTCTCATCACTTCGTGCGCTCTTGTCTGATGTTTTTGCCGAACTGGCCGGGTTTCACGCCACCAGCTATTTGGTGCTGGACGACTATCAACTGGTTGATAACGAAGAAATCCATGAAGCGATGCGCTTTTTCATCAAGCACATGCCAGAGAACCTCACGTTAGTGGTGACGTCACGCGCTAACCCACCACTGGGCACCGCGAACTTACGCGTGCGAGACCTGATGATCGAGATAGGCAACGAGCTTCTCGCGTTCGATAACGAAGAGACAACCCGGTTTTTCAACCAACGTATCGACGATGGCGTCGATGAATCGACCGCGAATGCCTTATGTACCTACGTCGAAGGTTGGCCATCCGCGCTGCAACTGATCGCCATTCAAGCGCAGCACCAAAAACGCACGCTAATGCAAAGCGCCGCCTCGTGTGCAGAATTTAACCATGCCCATCTTTGGGACTATCTAGCGGAAGAAGTCTTCGACTTGCTTGACACGGAGACACGTCAGTTTCTGATGAAAGTCTCAGTGTTAGAAATGTTCAATGATGAACTGGTTTTCGCCTTGACCGAGCGAGAAGACGCCCTGGGCATGCTTGAGTCACTGAATCGCTATGGTTTGTTTATCTATGCGCTGGAGGGGGATAACAATTGGTTCCGGTTTCACCATTTATTCGCGGAGTTTTTGGCCCACGAGCGCCAAGCCAGGATCCCCCACCAGCAACAAACCTTGCATCGACACGCGGCACTGGCTTGGCTAAAGCTGCAGTCCCCTCATCAAGCCTTGCGCCACGCACGCTATGCCAAAGACGATGCGTTGCTGGCCGATATTCTCAATCAACACGGCTGGCGTATGTTCAATCGTGGCGAACTATCCACACTCGAATCCGCGATTATCAAGCTCAGTGATGAGCTTTTATATCAATACCCCAATTTGAGCTTACTGCGTGCTTGGTTAGCACAAAGCCAACACAGGTATCACGAAGTTGGCGAGTTATTGGCCAGTGCCGAAAAGGCATATCAAGCCCGCGACATTCCACTGGATATTGATTACCAAGGCAATGCCAATGCCCTACTTGCCCAAGTAGCCATTAATGCCAATGAGCCTGAGCAGGCGATGCGGCTGGCAGAAAAAGCACTCGAGCAACTCGATAGCGCCAATTACCGTGGGCGTATTGTCGCGACCTCCGTGGTTGGCGAGGTGAATCATGTGCTCGGTGAACTGGATCGCGCTTTATCCATGATGCAACAAACGGAAAAGTTAGCGCGCCAGCATCAGGTATATCACCAAGCGCTGTGGGCCATTTTACAGCAAAGTGAAATTCTCCTGGCACAAGGCTATGTGCAAGCCGCGTTTGAGTTGCTCGACAGCGCCGATCAGCTCATTGAAGATCAGCAATTGCATCAAGTTCCTTTACATGAATTTGCTCTACGGCTTCGCGCCCAAATACTCTGGTGTTGGAACCGTCTGGATGAAGCTGAAGCCTGTGCGTATAAGGGGCTACAGGTTTTGGAAAACCAACCGCCGAGCAAGCATTTGCATAGTTACTCTATGCTCGCGCGCGTGGCTGTTAGTCGCGGTGAGTTAGATAAAGCGGCCAAAAGCATTGAGCACATAGAGCACCTTCTACGAGAATCAGTTTATCATGTTGATTGGACCGCTAACGCGTCACTCTCGCTATTGCTCTATTGGCACGCCAAAAACGAACTGACCAATATGGATGAGTGGTTACATCAAGCCGTTCGCCCCGCGACCGCCTGCAACCACTTTAGCCAGCTTCAGTGGCGAAACATTGCCCGCGCGCACCTGCATTTGGGTCAGTATGATCAAGCACGTCAAGCGGTCGATTTTCTGCGCCGCGAAGCGAACCGGGCCAACTTAGTGACGGATAAAAACCGCAATCTCATCGTCGAGGCCGTGCTCGCCAGTAAAGTGCAAGAGACGGAATACGCCAAAAGTCTCTTGCAAGATGCCCTGATCCTAACCAATCAAACCGGGATGATGGGTAACTTTTTAATCGAAGGTGATGCGCTCTCATCATTGCTGCACGCGTTGATTGAACAGCATGCGCTCGGCGCATTAGAGCGACATCGGGCACAGCAGCTATTAAAAGAAATCGCCAGCCATCAGCGCTCACGCTCCACCCACTTTGATGAAGCCTTTGTCGAAAAACTGGTCAAGCACCCTAACGTGCCAGAGCTAGTGCGAACCAGCTCACTGACGCAACGCGAATGGCAAGTGCTCGGCTTGATTTATTCCGGGTTTAGTAACGAGCAAATTGCTCATGAACTGGATGTCGCCGGCACCACCATCAAAACCCATATCCGTAACCTTTACCAAAAGCTCAATATTGCTAACCGTAAAGAAGCGGTCGTCACCGCCGAAAACCTCCTTCAGCTTATGGGTAACTAGTCAGCTATGCCTACGCCCCCAGACTTTTCGTGGGGGCGTAGTGGCCTTTCGCTCTCCCCCTACCTTTCGTGATATTTTGCTGAATTTCATCATCTTTTTTGTCATGACACTCTGAATTTTAACCCGATCACGCATGGTAGATGCTCACCTTGAGTAAGCTGCGCTCAGTATTGACACATGAGGAATAATCAATGAAGCGCACTCACTTTTTGCAACCGCTCGGCGCATCGTTTGCCGTTGCGACTATCATCGCTTTAACGGGTTGTAATACCGATAAAGAAACTAATCTCCCCCCAAGAGAAGTCGGTACCACAGACGCCAGTGTGCTATTTGCTGACGCCGATACCCTGCTCACCCACCAAACTAACGCCACCTCGCTCACCTTGTATTACTCCGCTGATGGCACGATGCACTATAACCCGGACACACAGCAGGTGGAAAACGCCACCGCGAGTGTCGAATCTACCCTTGCTACGCGCGATCATTGGCAAACATCGTTTCCCCATTTGCAAGGTAACGTCAAAGGGTTCGATTTTGACTTTGTTAGCGCCGATATTGCGCTAAAGCAATGGCTTAAAGGACAGCTTCTCGCTATCGCCAAAGACGGTGATACCGTATTAACCGCAACCGATGTGCAACCGGCCCGCGCGCTCGACGCCTTGTATGCCGAACACGCGGAAAAACTTAACTTTGGTGCCACGCCTAACACTGGACACACTGAGTTTCGTCTTTGGGCCCCTACCGCACAGCAAGTCTCGCTGGTGCCCTATCAATCGGCGAGCGAAAAAAACGGGCCAAAGCAGCGCAAAACGCCGATTAAAATGGACTTCGACGCCGAGTCAGGAAGCTGGCATGTCGCCACCACTGCGCTAAATCATGGCGACTATTACCGTTATCAACTGTCGGTTTATCACCCTGAAACACATCGCATCGAGCGTCTCGAAGTCACGGATCCTTACTCACATAGCTTGTCGACCAACTCCAGCTATTCACAGGTGGTCGATCTAAATGCGCCTGCGCTTAAACCCAGTGGTTGGGATACGCTGAGTACGCCTCACTCACAGCAAAACCCCACTAACAGCGTGATTTATGAGGCGCACGTGCGTGATTTTTCCGCGCTCGATCAATCTACCCCCCAAAACCTGCGCGGTAAGTACCTAGCTTTTACACAAAACACCACTGAGCCGGTCAAGCATTTAACCGCGCTTGCGCAATCCGGGGTCACCCATTTACATCTACTCCCCGTGTTTGATATTGCCTCTATCAACGAAGACGCGGCGCAGCGTATCGATTTAATCGACCGCTTCTCCGCGCTATGTGACAAAGCACCCTCGCTAAAAGATACCCCGAGGCTGGCCAGTGAGTGCGACAACCATCAAACCATCCAAGCGGCATTAACGGATTTAGCCGCCCAAGACAGTGCTGATACCCCCTATGTGCAAACGGTAATGGCGGCGATGCGTCAGTACGACAGCTTTAACTGGGGTTACGATCCTTTCCATTACACTGTGCCCGAAGGCAGTTATGCCACCGAACCTGAAGGCACCGCGCGTATCCTTGAGTTTCGTAAAATGATCATGGCCATCAAACAGAATATCGGCATGAATGTGGTGATGGACGTGGTCTACAACCACACCCACCAAGCAGGCTTAGGGCCCTATTCTGTGCTGGATAAAGTCGTGCCTTGGTATTATCAGCGCCTAAACCCCGTCACTGGTGACGTTGAGCAATCTACTTGCTGCTCGAATACAGCGCCTGAGCATCGTATGTTTGCCAAACTGATCGATGACTCAATTGCCACCTGGGTGAAAGACTACAAAATCGATGCCTTCCGTTGGGATTTAATGGGTCATCATCCGCTGGCCCAGATCGAGCACACACTTGCCGTTGTCCGCGCCATCAACCCAGATGTGTATTTCTATGGTGAAGGTTGGAACTTCGGTGAAGTCGCCAACGGTCGCCAGTTTGTCCAAGCCACCCAAGCAAACCTGGCAGGCACCGGCATTGGCTCGTTTTCTGATCGACTTCGGGATGCGGTTCGCGGCGGCGGTCCGTTCGATGGCGGCGAGTACCTGCGCAAAAACCAAGGCTTTGGTAATGGTCAATGGGTCGCCCCCAATGATTTGCAACAGCAAAGCAGCGAGGAAAGAGCCAGCGCCCTGCATAACGCCGATTTAGTCCGTTTGGGTATGGCGGGTAACTTAAAAGATTTTCAGTTACAAATTGCCAATGGTGATGTCGTGCGCGGTGACGAGGTTGATTACAACGGTCAACCGGCTGGCTACGCGCAAGATGCGTGGGAGATTCAAAACTATGTCTCCAAGCACGACAACCAAACCTTGTGGGATAACCATCAATACAAATTCCCTTACGCGATGCCGCTCGCAACACGCGTCCGCGCCCAAGCCGTGTCACTCTCAACCGCTCTGTTGGGACAAGGGGTGCCTTTTATCCACATGGGCAGCGAACTGCTTCGTTCAAAATCCATGCAACGTGACTCATATGATTCGGGCGATTGGTATAACCACGTCGACTTTACCCAACAAACCACGCAGTGGGATCAAGGGCTGCCGCGTGAAGATAAAGATGGCTACAACTGGCCAACGATTGAAACCGTGATTGCCAACCACAACAGCGAGGCCAAACCAACGCCACAGGCAATCAGCAACATGGACAGCTACTTTAATGAGCTGGTGGCGCTGCGTACGTCGTCAGGGCTGTTCAACCTGGGCCAAGGCAGTGTGATCAACCAATGTGTCAGCTTTCACAACACGGGCGCCTCACAAATCCCGGGGCTGATTGTGATGCTTCTTGATAACAGTGGCAGTCTGCACGACAGCTCGATGGATGCAACGCGTGACGGCATTATCGTCGCGATCAATGCCTCGAGCCTGGCCGTCAATGACTTTGCCAACATCGACGCCACCGGCTATCAGCTTCACAGCTTGCAAGCCAATGCGGGCAACGGCTCGATCGCGTATAACCAACAGGCCGCTCACGTAACCAACGGCAAGATCACTGTACCCGCTTGGTCCGTCGCCGTGTTCGAGAAACCTCATCAGCCTTAACCATCATTTGGGGGAGTGCGGCTCCCCCACTCCACTTGCCGCCCGGACATACAGGCTTAACGCCATCATCATCAACCTAGCCTTCCTTTAAAAAGCCGTTAAATACACGAGTTTTCTGCTCCGCGCTCGCGTTATTCATAGTGATATCAGTACTTGAACACGTTTTGACAGTGTTTCCTCGTTTTTGTATTGCTATTGGTATAAATGCTGATCGGTTCACTCAACACCCGAGTACAGGATGTGGTACGGTATTTATCTTCAATTGGAACCGAAATCACACTTAATCGGCCGCTAACGATGAAAGTGAGCGGTCAACAAGGAATAAGTTAATGTTAAAAGATTTGGTCGTTGACGGGCGCTATAAAAAAACGCTGGATCAGTCGATACACGCCATCATCACTATCGATGAGCAAAATCAAGTTATCTACTTCAACGACGCTGCGGAATCACTGTGGGGTTATCAACGTAATGAAGTAATGGGCAATAACGTGAAAATGCTCGTTCCAAGCGAAATTCGCGCCAGTCATGATAGCTTCATTGAACATCATCGTACCACTAACCAAGATCGTATCGTGGGTACATCTCGCGACGTCCAGCTCGAACGAAAAGACGGCTCACGCGTTTGGGTTAATATCTCACTCAACCAGATTAAACATCGGGGCAAGTACACTTATACCGCCTTTGTGCACGATATTTCGGCTCAAAAACAAGCCCAAGAAATAGTCAATCAAACGCTCGACCAAGCATTAGATGCCGTGGTGACCATTGACGGTAACAACATTGTTACCTTCGCCAACCGCTCTGCAGAGCGCTTGTGGGGATACACACGTGACGAGATATTAGGAAACAATGTCAAGATGCTGGTGCCAGAGCAACACCGTCATGAGCACGATGAACTGGTCAATAAAAACCGTCGGACTGGCATCAATAAAATAGTAGGTTCAACGCGAGAAGTGCCTGTAGTGCGTAAAAATGGTGAGCACCGTTGGGGCAGCTTTTCTATTTCAAAAATAGAACTCGACAACGAAATCCAATACACCGCATTTGTGAAAGACGTGACAGAAGAAGTAGAGCGTCGAGAAGAATTCAAAATGCTGTCAATGGTAGCGGATGAGACCGATAACTCAGTCATCATCACCGATGCCGACGGCTGTACACGCTATGTAAACCAAGGGTTCGAAAAGCTCACCGGTTACACGATGTCAGACATGCGCGGTAAAAAGCCAGGCACCATGTTGCAAGGGCCGGGGACCAACGCAGAGACAGTCGCAAAAATTTCACAGAAACTAAAAAATCGCGAGCCCTTTTACGACGAACTGCTCAACTATAACAAACAGGGTGAGGCCTATTGGATTTCTGTGTCTATCAATCCGATTTTTGATGACAACGGGCACTTATCTAGCTTTATTTCTATTCAAGCCGATATCACCGAAGCCAAGCAACGCTCATTGGAAGCAGAAAGACGTTTCGAAGCCATCAGTGTTAGTAACGGGATTATGCAATGGCGGCTTGACGGGACACCTGAATCCTTTAACTCCTATATGCTCACACGTTTACGCGCTGATACCTCGACCAACGCCCAGATCGCGACTAACAACCTGAAAACAATGCTGGGTGAACAAACCTTCCAAAAAGTGATTGCGGGCTCTCAGATCAAAGACGTCCTTCCTTTTAAAGCCGCCGATGGCAGTGAACGCCGCTTTGACACCGTGGTTGCCCCGATTTTTGATTCAGAAGGCAATCCTTTATACCTCGTCTCCTACGGAATCGATGTCACGAATCGAGCCCAAGCCGTCGAAGTAACGGAACAGGAAATGAATAAAGTGGAAACATCCAGTAATGAAATTCAGCAGATTATTGGCGTTATTAATGGGCTCGCGGATCAAACCAACCTTCTCGCGTTAAATGCCGCCATCGAGGCTGCACGTGCAGGCGAGTCAGGCCGAGGGTTTGCCGTCGTTGCAGATGAAGTACGTCAACTGGCTCAGCGCTCAGGAGAGTCTGCAGCAGAGATCCGCCGGCTGGTCGACCAAACCAACGAGCGCGTTCGCGCATTAGCCGATGCGCTTCAAAACCTCAATGAAGAGGGCAGTTAAGCAAAGGAAAAATAGCTAAACCTATCGCTGCTCATTTATCTCGGTATAATGCGCGTTTCGGCTTCTATCGATGAATAGCATTATGATCAAGAACCTGGTCTCAACTTACCTCAAAGGCATGGCGATGGGGGCTGCAGATGTGGTTCCTGGTGTCTCTGGCGGCACTATCGCATTTATTACTGGTATCTACACGCAGTTACTTGAGAGTATTCGGCGTATCACGCCGCGCCTTTTTACACTCTGGCACAAGGAGGGTTTCAAGGCCGTCTGGCACCATATCAACGGCACCTTTCTTTGTGTGCTCTTCGCCGGCATTCTGACCAGTATTGCCAGTTTGGCCAAAGGGATAAGCTGGATGCTCACCCATCACCCGATCCCACTGTGGTCGTTTTT
The DNA here is from genome assembly GCF_003390965.1 of Salinivibrio sp. HTSP. Lineage (NCBI taxonomy): Bacteria > Pseudomonadati > Pseudomonadota > Gammaproteobacteria > Vibrionales > Vibrionaceae > Salinivibrio > Salinivibrio sp. HTSP. The sequence continues at coordinate 37,073 of NZ_PXUD01000004.1, read as the reverse complement.
CTTTGGCTTGATCATCGCTTCAGCGTTGCATATTGCCAAACAATTGCCCGCCCCCAGAATAAGCCCTAAAACCGTTCTCGCCGCACTGCTAGGGATCGGGTTTGCCTATTGGATTACTATTGCGAACCCGTTGCAGCTCACCGCCTCGCCGCTCACCGTCTTTCTCGCCGGCGCCATCGCGATTTGCGCTATGATTTTGCCAGGGATCTCTGGCAGTTTTATTCTGCTGTTGCTGGGGATGTACAGTCCGATACTAGATGCGGTTCATCAAACGCAGTTTGGCTTACTGGGATTATTTGCGGTGGGCGCGGTGACTGGCTTATTGACCTTTTCGCACCTGTTGTCATGGCTGCTGCGCCGCTACTACGCGCTAACGCTCGCGTTTCTGACCGGCCTGATGTTGGGCACGCTAGGTAAAATCTGGCCGTGGAAACACACGCTCACATGGCGTACCAACTCATCCGGTGAGCAAGTGCCTCTGATGCAAGATAACCTTCTGCCCGGTGCTTATGAGGCAATCGTGGGACACCCGGCACAAGTTAGCTTGGCCATCATTGCCATGATAGGTGGCTTTGTGCTGGTATTATTGCTGGAGCGTTTCTCGCCTAAGCAGGACTAAATAATGCATATATCACCCTCACAATCACCCGTGAGTCGCCCATTGTTTATCACTGTCGGTCTCTTAATGCTGGCAGTGATAGCTTTTTTTCTTCCCTCTTGGCTATCTGGCTTTTTCTCGACCGCTTCGAGTTCAACCGTCGCGCCAGCCGCCTACTGTTCGCTCAATCAGCAAACGTGCCAATACAAGGGTTATCAAGCCCACTTAGGCAATCCAATGGTTCATCCACTACACGCCAATACTCTCACGGTAACCGCCCCCCAGGCGCTTAACACGGATACCTTGCTCGTGAAGCTCCAAGGCGTCGAAATGAATATGGGGGAATATCGGCTGGTGCTTAAACAAACCGATAAACTGACTTACCAAGGGCAATTGATGCTGCCCGTTTGCACTGAAGACAGCATGACCTGGGCGGGAACCATTACACTTAATGATGATGCAAACACGCTATTCCCCATTAAAGTAAGCATGGAGCGACTATGAGTAAGAAAGCTTGGCTTGTCGCCATTATTGCCGTTTGTTTTGGCTTGGGTGCACGCGCGCTATTTGATCACTATCAAACGTCACAAAAGCAGGCACAAGCGGGTGCATTACAATCACAAGGGCAACCGTTTAACCTTTACAATACTGATGACCCACGTCCGCGCATTGTTTACTTCGGTTATACCCATTGTCCTGATGTTTGTCCCACCTCGCTCGCCGTACTATCTGCTGCGTTAAAATCGCTCCCTGAGTCGACACGAAACGCGGTGTCGCCAGTCTTTATCACTCTCGACCCAAAGCGTGATACCAGCGAAAAAGCCGCGGAGTATGCCCATTTTTTCCATCCGGCCATCACCGGCGTCAGTGGTTCAGAAGCACAAATCGCCCAGCTGGCAAAGCGCTACGGAGTTTTATATCGCATCACCGAGCTGGAAGACTCCGCCATGGACTATGCCGTTGACCATAGCTCCTTTTTTTATTTTCTCTCACCGAACGGTGAACTCGTAGAGAAAGTCCCTCACACCTTAAACCCTGAGATGCTGATCGCAGCGATTGAACGGGTGACTGATCAAAACAAGGAATAACAATGAAATCATTCAAATCTTTTATTGCCGCTATCGCTTTTATGGTTGCCCCATTGGTGCATGCCCATGGCGAGTTTTTTATTCATGATGCCTACGCGCGCGCCACTGCACCTGGCGCACCAAATAGCGCCGCTTTCATGATGCTCGATAATCAAAGCAAGATGCTAAAACGGGTGGTGAGTGCGAGTACACCGGCGGCGAAACGGGTAGAGTTGCATGAGCATGCCATGGTAGATGGCATGATGGAAATGCGACAAATTGCGCAAATCCTGGTACCTAAAGGCGAGCAAGTCACATTAAAGCCAGGAGGCCTGCATGTGATGCTATTTGATCTTACCCAGCCACTCAAAGTAGGCGAGCACATTTCGTTGACCTTAAACACCGCAGACGGTCATTCACTGACCAAGCAGATCCCAGTGAAATCAGTCATGGATGGTATGCAGCACCATAACGATGAGGGAAATCATCACCATGAATAGTCTTTAACGTGTCTCGATGGATGGGTCGAACAGCGCGTTAAATGTTAACTGTGTCAAGGTATGGCCGCCAAGTTGAGGATTCAGCAGCAAAATCCCCTATCACCGCCTATGGTAAAAGGTAGTCGCGCTTGCGCGTGACCCTTTTGACGTGATTGCTATCTCCAACAACAATAGCGAGGTTCTCTATGAAAATCCGTCCAATGGCGCTAGCAGCAATAGCTTCAACCGTGTTGCTCGTCGGCTGTACTAGCAACACCGCACTACAACAAAGTGTTGATGATTTATCCGCGAAAGTCGATGCGCTCTCTAACGACGTTTCTATGATGAAAAGCGACGTGAGTGATACCAAAGATACCTCTCAAATGGCCTATGACGAAGCCAAACGTGCTAACAAGCGCATTGATAATATGGCGCAGTCGTATACCAAGTAGCGTATCGACTTAAGCACCGACGACGCATTGAATAAACAAAACGGCGCAACGCCATGCGCCGTTTTCATGCTGTTATCTGACGTTTACTCCTCCGTTCGCCTCACTGGCTTGACATCTACGTCCGCACGCTCGAGACGTTGCCAGGCTCTCAACTGTGCTGGGGTCAGTGTCGCGATCTCTATCGGCACGCCTTCCTGAACCGATAACGCCGCTCGGTACCGCTGAGGTGACAATTCCAATCGCGCTAACATCGCTAACACCTGAGGATCAGGCTCAATCGACAAACGCGCTTTGGTCTCTTGTTCATTTTTTGACAAAGGACGATGGGCTTCTACCATCACGCGCCCATCAGGCTCAACGCTTAGCTTCGCGGGTTGATTAATTACCCTCACGGGAGTGTGAACGTCCACTTGCTCAAACAGCCATGCCACATCGTCAGGACGAAGTCGGATACAGCCCGCGCTGACTCGTAGCCCAATACCAAACGACTTATTCGTGCCATGAATTAAATACTCACCGTTACCGAAGCCCAACCTTAACGCATGCTCACCTAAGGGGTTGTTTGGTCCTGCCGGCACCACATCAGGCAAAATGATGCCGCGCTGTTTTTTATATTCCTCACGAATGCTCTGCGGTGGCGTCCACGTCGGATGTTCGCGCTTTTGGCTAATATAGGTGTTCATGGTGGGGGTTTCGCGCCCCACTCTACCAATCCCGATGGGGAATACATGAACAGCACGTTGAGCGTCTGTTGTTTCCCCTCCTGCTCTAGCGGCTGGCTCAGGGAAATAGTAAAGGCGTAACTCGGCAAGATTAATCACGATCCCCGAGTGAGGCGGTGAGGGCAGCAAGAGCTGATTGGGTAAGCGCACCAAAGCGCCGGGCTCAGGCAAGTAGGGATCCATTCCTGGGTTGAGCGCTAAAAGCGCTAGAAACCCCACATCATATTGTTTGGCAATGGCTTCTAAGTGCTCGCCCTCTTTGACGATGTGCGCCTCTGGATAGCCAACCAGTCGACTGCCGTCGGTGGGTAACGGATACTGGGTGGCAAACGCTGTTGGCACCGCTAACGCCCAAAGCATCGCACAGGCTAACCCCAGCGATGCAACCTTTTTATTAATCACAGACGAGAGTCGGCTAGAAATAAATCCGCGCCCCAGCGGCACCTTCAAACTCAATATCGCCTTTTTCCTCCCAATACCAAGTGGTGCCCGCCTCGGCGAACAGTTCCACATCCCCCGTACCCACCGGAAGCGTGACGCCGAGCCCTGCGCGTGGTCCCCACTGGTGCGTTGAATCATCTACCCACTGACCCCCCGCATAGACATACATAGGCGCATATTCCATCCGCCCAAGCCATTCACCCAAATTCCAAGTCCCATCGACGGCAACGCCCACCTTGTCGATGCCCGCTTGAATTTTAAATTGGTTTTGTTTCAAGGTCACGCCCGACATCGGCGAACCAAGGAAAACCCCCGCGGCAAGGCCATCAGCCGCGTATGAAGAAACGGGAAATGAGGCAACCGTCAACCAGACTGCTGCACGAAGCCAAAGGTTTAAATTCATGGTATTCCGTTGTATTACTGTGACATGCACACAGACAAAAGCAATTTTAGTGCCAACATAAGATAGCAATTGAATAGGCTCAGGTGTGTCTCCAAACAAGGCAATGAGTCGGTGATCGTCAAGGTGACTGGGTCAACGCATCACCCCGTCCCTTCCGAAGGAGGCAATAATCTGCCAATACGGGTAGACAAAAACATACAAACCATGCCGCTTGATTGGTCACAACATGGTACCGATCGCCATTCTGCTCCTCCCCGCGATGAGAAAGTGCGCACAAAGTAGCGTTTCTCCCTGATTTATTGGGCGATTTAAGTGATATACTGCATACTTTAGGCTGTGTGCCCTGATGAGTCCGCGCAACAGGGTGGCATCCGCGTTCAAGACGTTTTTGGTAGGAGTAACGGGTTTTTGTTAGATGATCTGGTCTCGCTGGCACTGCGCCAGTTTCAGCAAGATTGTGTCAAATTGTGCGAGCATCACTATCCGACGGTTCACAACCGGGGAATGCGTGATCCCCACATGGGCAAAGCACTCGCACGCCGACTCATGCGAGTGCTTGATGCACACGACAAGCCCGCAACGTTTCATTTGCTCGACGATACCCGCCCACATAGCCAAACCGTCTATCAACTACAACTTGATGGCAGCGCGATATACATACTCGCCCATCGCCTACTCAGCGGCAATAACGCTTGTCGTGATGCCCTGGTGCGTGACGTTGCTTGGCTACTGAATCATGGCATCACCAACCCGGCTGAGCCTGGACGCGTGATTGTGGTCAGTGATCACTGGATTGATCGCACCAACGCCAGTAAGGCCGTTCCTTCATGGTGGTTGGGACACCAGCCTATTCACGCAGACGCCTATCGCGCGCAAGGAATACGCCTGACCAGCGCGACATCGAGCCTTGCTGAGACCATCGCACCCTTAGGGTTAACTGAGGGGCGATATCGTATCTTTCACCCTTTTTTTCGCAAAAAAGATGGCTTACCGTTGCACAAATACCTTTTACTCACCGCCACGTTTCCGCTCGGTGTTGAAGAGGACAATAACAGTCTTTAATGTGGTTTGTGCCACACAGATTTAAAATCAAACCACCCCACTGCATTCGATGCCACATCTTGGAGATCTGGCGTTGCCATGACACCCATCCAAATATGAAACAACGGCACCATTTGATGCTCAACCAGACAACGGGCTAGGTGCTCAGCACAGCTATCATCTTGCGTGTCTCGCCAACGCTGCGTGTGACTTTCAATGGTTTTGAGCATGGGATCCGTGCAGGCACTCAATACCAGATCATGCGTCCCCAGCCAGTTGAATAACCCTGCCTGTCCGCGTTCTCCAAAGCTCATCGCCCCTAACCAGATATCGATTTTGCGGCCATATTGACCACTAAAATAGTCGGTAGGTGACAATGCCAGGGTTTTCACTTGAATACCATCCTCAAGTAAGTGCGCGTGTATTGCCTTGGCGATAAGGGGGTAGAGAGGATGATCAGATAAATACGCCACGGTCAATGACGTTGGCGACGGCACGACCGGTGACATGGACGAAAGGCCATGATGCATCCAACCTGGCATCAGTCCATACGCATTGAACAATCGGTATTCACCCATGCCACAATGCGCCAAGCGTGGAAGTAGTTGCAGCGACGACAGCTTGGCATGTAGGTATTCACGCCATGCGGGTTGCTTTGCTAATCCATCGCGACAATTCAACAATAAATAACCGGCCCCCTGATCCATCTCTAACTTTTGACTCAACGTCGTTTGATGGCTGGCTAATCGCTCCGGCGTCAGTGAGGTACTGGGAGTGAGATAGCACATTGCCGCCTCATCAAACACCATAATCTGGATCTCATCGGTCAGGGCACGATAACCAAAATAATCATCAAATGCCTCGAGAACTAAGCGGTGTGGCTGTTTCTCTGCCACGCGATAAGGGCCCGTCCCAATCGGTTGATAACTACTGGATTGAGCTTGGTGGCGATCGGCAGGACGAATGACTGCCTCTGGCAAGGTAAGCGCGTGATCAAACCTTGGGTCGGGGGACGAAAGGTGCACATCGATCATCCGCGGACCCGGCGAGTCAACGCGCGAAAGATGAGCAAAAAAACGCCGCGTAGAAAGCGCAGATAGGCTCGCTATCACATCCTGCTCGCGCATTAGCTGACCATCATGGAAGCGGACACCAGGACGCAGGTAAAACCGCCAATGAGTCGGCGACAACGCCTCCCAATGGTGGGCTAAGTCCGGCGTTACGATACGTTCACTACCACGATAACGCACCAAGCCATTAAAAATTTGCCCGACCAAGTGCTGCTCTGAACGACGCAAAGGTTCGCGTGGATCCAGCGTCTCGAGTTGACGGTAATAGGGCAGGCGAACAATTTGCCGCCCATTTTGCGTGCTCGGCCCCATCTGTTTTTGAATTAAGGCGGCGAGCTTGGTGGAGTCATGATCAAGGCACGCCAACGCTTGATCCATTTTGCCCTGCGCCAACCAATGTGCTGCCTGCTCTTCTCGCAGTGCCATTTCACTTCGCAAAAATGCCAAACGAGAGAGCTTCCCTCGCCCTACGGAAGGCTGCCAGGTCAGCCACCCTTGCTCTTCTAGCTTGCTGAGCACCATTCGCGCATTACGCCGCGTACAGACCAAAATATCCGCCACAGCTTGCAAGGTTGTATCAGTGCTTTCACCATTGAAATGATGATAAAGGCGGGAGAACTGTGCACGTAGCCGCTGTCCAGACATAAAAGGGGAACCTAAATGCAGTATCAGTCATTGTCGATACTTCCTATTTTACGCGACAACAGCCGCTCCGTCTGCCCAGTTTAAACGCAATCAGATTGGGGCTGTGATCTCTGGCAGGCTTTATTGTCGGGTGCTATCGCGCAGCGATTGTTATTTCTGCTCACTCCGTTATGATGCCTGTTGATTGTTGTTATCGCATGTGGTGTTTATGGACGCGTCTGAAATTATTTCCCATTTTGATGTTAAACAACGCTGGATGGCATGCCACGTAAAAAAAGCGCAATTCCCAACCCAAGAAAGCCTCGCGGGCTTTGATATCTATTACGCCGCCGCTCAGCCTCCTCAACCTTTCGAGCCACCCAGCGTACCGGACAAACAACCGCTAACGCTATATTGGGTCAACAACCACCCACTGATGATTCAATACGCCAAGCTTCAGGCGCAACAGTGGCCAGAATCAGATCGCGCCACTATGCTCGCTTACTTTGCCCAGCTTGCGCTTGAAGATGGCGTTGAAATTGACGACGCCACGGTAACGCTATGCATCGGCACTCAAAACGGGGAAACCTGTGCCGCCGCCATGCGAGTCGATACAGTGTTAGACGGTCAAGCAGTCAGTGGTATTTATGATCTGATTGCCCCCAGTGACGACGCCCGCGCACAACTTCTTTATGCACTCAGTCAGAAGATCAACGGCGACGACAGGGTGTGGGTCATCGACCGCTAGTGGGCGGGACGAAGATTCTTGAGAGGGTGAACCACTTCCTCAAGCCCTTCCACTTTGAGGGCCAGGCACAGCTTCATCAGTTCTCCTAACTCGCCTTTCGGAAATTCGGCTTTGTTTTGAAACCACAATAGATATTCTTCAGGCAGATCAATCAATACACGGCCTGCGTACTTGCCAAACGGCATGGGCATGTTGGCCAGTTTAATCAGTTGCGCTTTGTCCATGAAGCATACCTTGTCGATTACGCCGTGGCTTGTTGGGTGTTCTCACGCTGCTGAGCAATCATTTCAAGCAACATGGTTTCTCGCACCAACGACTGGCCAGCTTTCTCGCTGTTCGCCATCACTGCTTTGTTATGCGCAATTGCATGGTCAATGCTCACCCACACCGGCCGCATACCGTTATTGATTTCATAGTGCTCAAAGGTCGGTGTGCCGAGATCACGATCAACGCGGCAGTAAAAACAATACGACAGCATATGCATCACATCCGCACCATCACGATACCAAGGGCGGTACTCTTCAAAACAGCCAAACGGGCGAATATCTCGAATCTGTTGCGCGCCTGTCTCTTCTTCTAACTCACGGATCATAGCTTGCTCTGGCGTTTCGCCCTCATCCATACCGCCACCTGGCAGTGAGTAATCATCATAGCGTGCGGTATACATCAGCAAAATCTCATCACCATCTAACGCGATGGCTCGCGCAGCATTTCGCTTGATAATGGCTTTGTCTTCCAGCGGTAGCACCCGCTCATCCGTATGTTTGGCTATGATTTGCATAGTTACTCGCGTCATTAAAAAAAAGGCGCACAAGGATACCACACATAGCGCATTACAGAGCGGATGATCTTGCGCGCACAAAAACTTAATTTTCGCCGCATTTAAATAGCGTGGGTACGCCCTTTGAGCAATACTGTTTCCGATATTCATATCGGGATGATTATGTAGGAAGGACAATCTAGGATGTTGCAAAAAATTGGTATACAGCAGCTAACCCTTGGCATGTATGTTGAACACATCGAAACTGAACACTCCCGCACACGTATGGCAAAACCTGGCTATGTGCGTCGACCTGAAACGATTGAAAAGCTGCGTCAAAGTGGGGTGAAGCATATTTGGGTTGATGCGGACCAACTATTAAACCTGGATGAGATCCACTACAAAGGCCCTTTGGTCAGAGGGAAGTATGCCGCGACAGGCGCGGATATGGAAAAAGCCCGAGAATTAATCGATGCCTCAAAACAACAGCTTTGTCGGTTATTAAAAGATATCTACGCCAATAAGCCTATCGATATGACGCCTATCGAGGATTTAGGGCTCAGTATTGTTGATAATATCTTTGAACGACAGCACGCCGTTGCCTGGATCAGCGGTATTCGCGACAAGAGTGCTTACCTGATGGAGCACTCGCTCAATGTAGCCTTTTTGTTGGTGAGTTTTGGCAGGCATCTGGGGTTTGATCACGCGACTTTGCAAGAGCTTGCCGTCGGTGGATTAGTGCACGATATCGGTAAAGTGCTGGTTGCCGATGACGTGCTCAATAAACCGGGAAAACTGACCGCTGAAGAGTTCGACCACATGAAACTCCACCAAGTTTTTTCTCAGCCAGTACTGGATAGTATCCCTGACCTCTCACAAATCGCTCGCGATGTAAGCTTGATGCATCATGAAAAGCTTGATGGCAATGGCTACCCTAACGGATTACAAGGTGAAGAAATACATACGATTGGCCGCATGAGTGGCATTGTCGATATCTATGATGCGCTCACCGCCGATCGTTGCTATAAGCGAGCCATGTCACCGGCAGAAGCGTTTAAAATCATGATGGGACTGACTCCGTTTCATTTGGATCCCACTTTGTTGCGTGCGTTTATTCAGTGTATTGGCTTTTATCCGATTGGTTCGTTAGTGGAACTTGTCGATGGGCGTATTGGTTTAGTGTGGCAAGAGAACCTTGATGACATCACGCGTCCAGTTGTGAAAACCTTCTACTCCGTGCGCAGTAACCATTTTCGCGACGTCGAGTATATTGATCTCGATAAGCGCCATGATTTGCGTATCGCCCGCGCCACCAGCGAGAAAGCGCTTGATATCAATGTCGATGCATTTCGTTAATCCTGTGACGAGGCGAAGGCTTTTGCGTATACTGCCCTCCCTCAGTGACAATGCCTTAAGATAGAGAGAGAAAAATGAGAGTTTGCGCGGTTGATTTAAAAGCGAATGAAGCGAACCTGGTCTTGCTAGATAGTGACAATCATTTGTTTTCGGTGCCTGAGTGTCGAGCCAAGAAAATTACGCTGCCCTCGCCAGAAGCCCAAGAGAGTATTCAACATTTCCATCGCACCATGAGCAAGCTCATCGAAGACTATCAAGTGGATAAAATCGTTATCCGTGAGCGCCAGACCAAAGGCAAATTTGCAGGTAGTAGTGCGGGCTTTAAAATGGAAGCTGTTTTGCAACTGATCGAAGGCGTTGACGCCGAAGTCTTCTCCTCCAACGTGATGAAACAAACGCTAAAACGTCATCCCATCGATGTAAACTTAAAAGAGCTAGGCTTAAAGCAATTTCAGGAAAATGCCTTTCTTACCGCTTGCGCCTATTGTAATCAAGACAAGAAATAACGTGCCGAACACGGAGGTACCATGAGCAAGAGAGCCTACTCTTCCCCTCTGGGGCCATTAACATTGCTAGCCAATAACCAGGGATTAACCGCTCTGTACCTCCCTAACCGCGCACCGAATCATACTGATCACGTCAGTTCGCCAGAAAGCGGCGCTATTCTCGAGCTGGCCTGCCACCAACTTGATGAATACTTTGCAGGCACTCGACAGTTATTCTCGGTGCCTCTTGCCCCGCAGGGGACAGCCTTTCAGCAGCGCGTATGGCAGGCACTGCAATCGATCTCTTTTGGTGAAACGGCCAGTTACCAAGCGATCTCGCATCTGATCGGTAATCCAAAAGCCAACCAAGCTGTAGGCAGTGCCAATGGCAAAAATCCGATTTCTATTATTATCCCTTGTCATCGGATTATTGGCCGCCAAGGACAGTTGGTCGGCTATGGAGGGGGATTAACCGCCAAACGCGCATTGCTGACTTGGGAAGCAACAGGCAAGTGGCCCGACGCTGTTTCGAGCGAACTGAGCAGCACAGATCCCGCCCTGCCTTAGCATCTGCTCACGCGGCCAGCGGTTTGATCAACCGTTCTGGGGTCAGCTGAAAACCACAGTGCATATAAAAACTCTGCGCATCTTCCTTGTGGTAACTTGGAACCACTTCAATGTGATCACACCCTCTTGCTATCAGCGCCTGCTCGGCAGCGACGAGCAGTTGACGCCCCAACGTCATATCACGGAATGGTTCGTCAACAATAATGGTGCTAATGCGCCCCATGTGGCCTGATAAACCTAATTGTGGGATCACCTGACAGACCACCACACCCGCCACCAAGCCGCAAAGCTCGGCCACGCTGACTGACACCAAGTCTTGATTAAGTAAGTGCCTGATATGGCGCTGCATCTGACGCTTGTCTACGTTATCTGACTGGCAAAGTGCGCAGAGTTGGCTAATGGCATCGATGTCTTTATCAATGGCTTGTCTTATCATTATCGTCTTCCTTGTTTGGGTTACCCCACCCGCAGACTGCTGGCTCAATCTACCGATGAGGCGTTGTGTTGTAAAAAGCGCGGGGATGGGTGACTAACGCTGAGCGGTTGGCGTATCCGCCATACGGCTTACCGTCACACGGCGGTCAAAGAAAAAGCCCTCATTTCCCGCTTGATTATCCAGTGGCTGACTGTCCCCATACGCCACCGTGTTGAGCTGATGCGGATCCACACCTAACGAGACGAGATAATCTTTGACTGCCTGCACGCGGCGTTCCGACAGTGCTTGGTTATAGCCTTGACGCCCTCTTGGGTCGGCATAGCCTGCGAGTTGCCATTGCGCATTTGGCATTTGTTGAATAAACCCGGCTAGCTCGTCGAGCTGGATCATAAAGTGCGGCTCGATATCTGCTGAGCTGGTGCGAAACTGAATATTCATCGCCAAGGCAAGATCGTCCACCTGATGCTGCGCACTGCGCAAACGCGCGAGTTCAAGCTGCGCTTCATTGTATTTTTGGCTAATCCGACTCAGTGATTGATTCTCGTCTCGGATCGTTTGAATCGTCTCACCCTGCTCGTCGGCCAAGTCTTCATAGCTGGCATTTTGTCCCATCACGGTGCCAATAATGGCCCCTGCAACCGCGCCGACAGGGCCTGCCACCACCGCTCCTGCGATGGCACCGCTTCCCATCCCGATCAACTCAGGCTGTTTATTGCGTTCAACCTCACTGGCGGCCATCCCTTGTGGTGTGGCGACCGCGAACATTGAAACGGCGAATACAGAGTGTGTAAGTGCTTTTTTGATATCCATAATGTCCTCGAAAGTGTGGTTGTTGTGCCGTGCTGGCGATGAGGACATTAAAACAAGCCGATCAGGCATTTTGCGGGAGTAAAAATGGCAATCTGGCGATCAATAGTGGCAAAAAAATGGCAATTGACGTTTCATGCGCGAAGAGGGTTTTCTCTGCACACAGTTTGGGTATAGTCATCACAACGCAAGATACGAAGACAGAGTTATGAAACACATCGCGATAGTGGAAGATGACGCGGCGATCCGAGAAAACTACGCCGATGTTATTCGCCGCCAGGGTTACCAAGTCCATACCTACCAAGACCGGCCCAGCGCGCAGGTGGCCTTTGAGCGGCAATTGCCCGACCTAGCGATCATTGATATAGGCTTAGGCAATGAAATCGATGGGGGGTTTGCCCTTTGCCAATCCCTCCGCGCCTTGTCGGCGACGGTGCCGATTATATTCCTCACCGCGCGCGACAGTGACATTGATACCGTGGTTGGGTTGCGGATGGGCGCGGATGATTACCTCACCAAGGATGTGTCTTTGCCGCATTTAATGGCACGTATTGCCGCCTTGTTCCGTCGCTCAGACTTATTGGCACAAAGCCCGTCTAAAGCGGATAAGCGTCTCCAGTGTGGCCCTCTTGACCTCGACCTGGACCGGATGCGGGTCTATTGGCATGACCAACTGATTGATCTCACCGTGACCGAATTTTGGATGGTACACGCCCTCGTCAAACGACCCGGGCATGTTAAAAGCCGTCAAGCGCTCATGGATGAAGCACATGCTGTGGTGGATGACAGCACTATCACCTCACACATTAAACGAATTCGTAAGAAATTCATGGTGGTTGATAAGCAGTTTGATTGCATCAGTACCGTTTATGGCATGGGCTACCGTTGGGATGAGGCCCCCGAATGATCGCGAAGTTACACCCGCTTGCGCGTCGCGTATGGCAACACCTGGCTGGGATCCGTACCAAAATAGTGGTGCTATCGAGCTTTTTGCTGCTGTTGCCCTATCTGGGGTACCAATATGTGTGGGAGATGGAAACCGTACTACGACAAGGGCAAGAGCAAACCTTGATGGGGACGGCACGCGCCTTTGCCATGGGGATGAATGACCGACCGGCGCTCTTTGCTTATCGGCAAACGCCCTCAAAGCTGGAACCAGGAAAGGATCTCCACGCTTTTCGTCTTAACCACCCCATCAGGTTGGATGGCGACTTGAGCGACTGGCACCCAGATCGCCATCATCAACGCCTTTACCAGCGTGATGGCCTGATTTTTAACCAAGTCCCCTACCAGAGTGACCAATTGGCGTTGTCAGTGCTCACCGGCAGCAATACCGATTCTGTTTATTTCGGTCTCAATGTCACCGATACGACGCCAACCCCAGCTCAGAAAAAGGGAGATATAACCAGCCAAGATCACTTGATTATCGCGCTCACATCCCCTCAAGGGGCGTTTTATCGCGTCGCGCTCAGCCAAGCCCGCAACAGCGATAATGCCCATATCACTCATCTCGCCAATGGGCTACCGGAGCGGGCTGATGAGATCACGATGGAAGGCCCCGCTCAGCCCTTGCCCATCGCGGCAAAATGGCAAGCGACAGAAAAAGGGTACAGCATTGAAGTGAAACTCCCCGCCAATTGGATTGGCCAGCAGCTGGCGCTTGCCTATTATGATCGCGGCAATGGTTTCGAGCGGCCACTTAACGCCATCATCGGCAGTGCTTCAACGCGCTCGCCCACCACTCTGGGCAGCTTTATGATGCCCTCGGCCGCTATCCAATCTCTGATTGAGCGAATGAATAACGACGCCTCGCGCGTTTGGGTCGTCGACAAACACAGTCGCGTGCTCGCCAAAGATGGCGATATTCAAACCTCCAATGGCGTTTGGCAGCCTCAGTCGCCTTCAGACCAACCAGAGGGGTTGATCCCCTGGATAACCGACACACTACTGCGCCCCTGGTATGACCGCTTGCTCGTGACGCCACCCGATCACTTCATCGACGCCATGCAGCAAGCCTCTATTTACCAAGGCGTGCAGGCACAGCAAGCGTTGCAAGGACGGCCCTATGCGGGTTGGCGCAGCTCGGACGATAACCAAGCGATGATCTTATCGGCCGCCTATCCTATCTGGCTCGACGACCGTGTCGCCGGTGCGGTGATCGTCGAAGAGACCACCAACGGCATTCGCAGTTTACGTAATGACGCATTGGAAACCCTGTTTTCCGTCATGCTGGCAGTGATTTGTACCGGAGTGCTGTTGCTGCTGTTATTTGGATCCCATATCGCCAAGCGCTTACGCCGCCTCCAACACGAGGCCGACCACGCTATCGATAGCCAAGGCCGAGTCACCGGCGCCATAACCACCACGCATAGCCATGACGAGATTGGCCGGCTGTCACGCACCATGGCCGACATGGTCAGCCGAATTGCCGGGTATAATCACTACTTGGAAGCCATGAGTTCGCGGTTATCCCACGAGCTACGCACGCCGATTGCCGTGGTGCGATCCTCGCTTGAGAACATGGCCTACACCCAGGAAAACCCAGAGCATTTAACCTACATTAATCGCGCGCAAGATGGGGTTCAGCGCCTCGCGGGGATTTTATCGACGTTAACCGAGGCCACCCGCCTAGAGCAGAGCTTTGATAACGCTGACAAGGAGACAGTGGATCTCAATGCCCTACTAGAAGGCTGTACCCAAGGCTACGAATGCGCATACCCTGATAAGGTGTTCATCTTACGGCTGCCCGATCATGCTGTTGAAGTATTGGGGGTTCCCGACTACCTTGCGCAGTTGCTAGACAAGCTTGTGTCCAACGCCGTGGAATTTGATGATGGGACAGCGCCTATCTCACTGACGCTGTCACAAGATGCCCATCAGTCAGCCATGACAGTAAGCAACTGCGGCCCTTTACTTCCCGAGCACATGCGTGAGCAGTTATTCAGTTCAATGGTCAGCGTTCGCCCCGACGGTCATGGCAGCGATAAACCGCATCTCGGCCTTGGCTTGTATATTGCGCGACTGATTGCCGATTTTCACCAAGCGACACTAATAGCTGAGAATCGGCCGCAACAAGATGGCGTGACACTGTCACTAGTGTGGTCAAATAGCCAGGTGCTCACACGATGATTGATCTCAACCACATTGGCCCCAATACTGATTAGTGGAGCCCCGGATTGGTAAGGGGCCGGTTTTTTACGGGATCACTCACCGCGTGACACCCCCGAGCAAGGAGCCAATATGATTGAATTTTATTCTGCTGCGACACCTAACGGGCAAAAAGTGGCGATTGCGCTAGAAGAAATGGGGCTGGATTATCAACTCCACAGCGTTGATCTCATGGCCAATGAGCAAAAACAGCCCGATTTTTTAGCCATCAACCCCAACGGTCGTATTCCCGCGATTGTCGATAGAGCCAATGGCGACTTTCCTGTCTTTGAGTCCGGAGCAATTTTACTTTATCTCGCCGAAAAAACGGGGCAATTCTTACCCAGCGATCCCAAGGCGCGCTCACAGACAATTCAGTGGCTGATGTTCCAAATGGGAGGCGTGGGGCCAATGATGGGGCAAGCCAATGTCTTCTATCGCTATTTCCCAGAGACGATCCCCGCTGCGATTGAACGCTATCAAAAAGAGGGGCGCCGCCTGCTTGAAGTGGTCGATAAGCAACTGCAACAGCACCCTTACTTGGCAGGAGAGAGCTATACCATTGCTGATATGGCCACGTGGCCGTGGGCGAGGATCCATGAATGGAGCGGTGTCGATGTTAGCGGGTTAGACGCGCTACAAGCGTGGCTAGACAAGCTCGCCGCGCGTTCTGCTTGTCAAAAAGCATTACTGACTCCCGCGCCTGATGAGGCAACAGACGATGAACGGGCCGAGCAGGTACGTGGCATGGTGACGCGATAGCAAACTCGCTATACTAACGCGTCATGTTCGTGTCAGACAGGCAGCCTATCAGCTGTCTGTCTGCTAGTTTGGTCGTTTTGAGGAGGTCGCGTGTTAACACCTTGCATTGGTCACTGTCGGCGTGAAGAAGACATTTGCCTCGGTTGCAAGCGCACGCTTGACGAAATTGTTCGCTGGGGAAAAATGACGGACACTGAGCGCGAAATCATTATGTTAGAGCTGGGAAATCGACCAGACCCTTGCCCTACTGACCCGCCTCGCCGCTCACGAAACCCGTTCAAGCGCCGTACTGGCTGAAGGGGCAAGCGGTTTGCGATACTCGATAATCACCGTACTGCCCTCATAATGCACGGCTTCAATCGCCCCATCGACGATCACTTTACTGGTCACGAGCACGTCTTGCTCGACCTGTTCGCGGTCGCGTAAGCTGGGGAGAACCTTGTTCGGTTCAACGCCCATCGCCTGACAAAACGCAAACACAAACCGGCTGTCAAGGACGGCATCGCCGTGAATGCACCGCGAAAAGCTAAGGTGGCTGATCTCAAGCTTTTTCGCCATTTCTATCTGGGTAATCCGAGCTTTCGCTTTATAAGACATCCATGTCTCGTACAAAGCCTGTCTGTCTTGATCATTAAACGTCATCACGGTGTCCACTGGCTATCGTTTAAAAGCCACTAGCCTAGCAACCCAGTACGCCACAATGTCAGCACGGGGTAAACGGCGAGTAAATCTTGCTGGAATCGAGCAGCTCGGTTAGGATCCAAGAGCCCTGATCAGATAAGAGATGTGCTATGGACGTCAACTTGGCGAATTTACCTGCCGACGAGAAACAAAAAATTGAACTCGATAAACAAGCTGCCTACGCCGTATGGAAGGTAGTGAATAACCAAGCGCCACAAACCCTTTACCAGCAGGAAGCCAGCGCCTTAGTCGATTGGCAGCGCGAGGTGTATCTCGCCAGTGTAGAAAAATACCGTGCACAACCTGACGCCTTTATCATCCCTGAGACCGCTTCCTCCGAATAAGGTTTTACCAGCACCTTCGCATCGGTGCTGGCACCTGTCAGTCAGCGTACGCCACACGGTTTTTATTGCCGACATCATTACGCCAAGCTTTCATACGTCTCAACCCCTCACCACTGTTTGGTTTTACCTTACTCGCTGCTGATAGGTGCTGAAAATAAAGCACTTATATCAGTAAGCCTCTTACACGGCGTTTAAAACCCGAATCTCTGTCTTTATTGCCTAATAATTCCTTCATCAAAACAGCACCAAATTGTTATACACTTTTCATCGATCAACTAGCAAAAACCGCCCCCTCCCTCTATTGTTATTCTTATCAAAAATTTCTTTTTTTATTTGGCACAAAGGCAATATAAGCACTAATTTCAAATAAGCGTTGGCTGGGTGACTCCTGGTTGGGCAACAAAAAACCGCATAAAAAAGCGGACAATACACGCACACCAAGCACAGGAATCACCCTTACTTTTTAGACAGGCAAACACGCGCTCAGTAAGGGGTAATTGTCATGACCTTAGGGTTTAAATCACGCATTATTTTGGGGGTCGGGCTGCTCGTCACCCTCTCGCTGGTGGTTCTCGGTTCGATCAATGCAATGTCATTACGTGACAAAATGGTCAGTGCCTTGGTCGAACAAACGAAAAACAAGGTTGATCACCATGTGCTTGAATTAGAGCAATTAGTTCAGTCTCAGCTCACTGCGGTAGAGCAAGGTGCCGGGCACTTCTCGAGAAATTTGACCGAGCCTGAGAATGTCGCACAAGTCCGTATGCTCGCGGACACCGCCGGTATTGCCAATGTGATCATGACCTACGAAAACGGTACGTCGTACATGTCTAATCACAATGGTAATGGTGTGACCACCAATGAATATAACTTCCGAGACCGAGACTGGTACCGCACGGTTAAATCCGATCAGTCCATTCACTTGACTGACATTTACACGGACAAGGTCACCGGTGAAAAAGTGATCAGCGCCGTGGCACCAGTGTTTGAAAACGGCCAGTTTATCGGCGCGCTGCTTGGTGATATTCCGTTAGAAGATGTCATCACACAAGTCAGTGAGATGCGCTTTGCAGGGGGCGCGGCTACACTGGCGGATCAAAACGCCGTGTTTTTCGCGAGTGATGATCCTAATGATATCGGCAAGACCCCCTCGCAGGTAAGCGCGAACTTTGCACAGATGGAAAGCATGTTCCGCAGTAGCGAGCAAGGTCACCTCACGTTCCCCTATTTAGGCATTCAGTTTGATGGCTATTTCCAACGCGTGAATTTAACCGAAGACAGATATTGGACGCTGATGGTCTTTGTCGACCAACAAACCGCCTTGGCGGGAGTTCGCGATGCCCAATTCGAATCGATTGGCACCGGTGTTGTCCTCCTTATCGCCAGTCTGGGTGCCATTTATGCGATAATTCAGTTTTCGTATCGCCCCTTACTCAAACTCAAAGAAGCGGTATTGGATCTGTCGCGCGGCGAAGGGGATCTCACCGCTCGCCTTGACGTGAACGGCAATGATGATTTGGCGCAAATCAGTGACGGCTTCAACCGCTTTGTCGAGAACTTACAAGGCATGATATTGAGCGTCGCCGAGTCGAGTCAGGCGATCTCCGCCAATATCAGTCAGCTTTCCCAAACGACCAGCGAAAACGAATCTGTGCTCGACGCGCACTCCTCTGAAACCGAGCAAGTGGTCACCGCTATCACTCAAATGAGTGAGAGCGCGCGAAACATTGCAGAAAACGTTTCTCAGTCAAACAGCATCACCGCCTCAGCCAGTAAAGAGGCCAACCAGTCACTCAAAGTGGTTGATAACGCTGTCGTCACGGTCAGTGCATTGGTTGATGAAGTGGAAGAAATGTCTGGCCGAATCACCAGCATGAACAAAGATGCGAATCGGATTAGTGACGTGCTGACGGTAATTGGCGAAATTTCCGAACAAACGAATTTGCTGGCGCTCAACGCGGCCATTGAAGCGGCGCGCGCTGGCGAGCAAGGCCGAGGTTTTGCGGTGGTTGCCGATGAAGTGCGAGCCCTCGCCGCTCGCACGCAAAGCAGCACCACGGAAATTTCCGAAATGCTTACCGCGTTACTCGATGGCACCTCGAGTGTGGTCGAAGCCATGGAGAAAACCAAAGAGCAGTGTCAGACCACGGCAGACAAAACCTCTGAAGTGTCTAACAGCTTGACCATCATGAGTTCGTCTGTCACGGAAATCGACGATGTGAGCACCCAAATCGCCACGGCCACCGAGCAACAAAGCTCTGTCGCCGAAGAGCTGAGCAAAAACATGCTGTCGATTCGGGATATGGTGAATAAGCTGGTAGACAGTGGCAATCAAACCACCGCGGCCACCAAGTCGCTGACTCACTCGAACGAAGAGTTAGACCGCATGGTTCACAACTTTAAATTGCAATAAGTCAGCAAAGCCCTGTATCTCAGCGGGATTGGCGTTGCAAGGCCGCGGCGCCATATCCCGTACCAAGCAAAACTCGGCTCAGCACGACACAAGCCGACTATGGCTGACGTTCACCCGATTAGGCAGTACATGACTGCCTGCTTCCTATTGGCGAGGGTTGTACCTATGTCTCGTTCTTTTCCAACACACGCGTTAACCACGACGTTTGCCCAACAATACCAAACCATTCGCCAACACTTTTTCGATCGTGACCCTGATCGCTGGCCCGTCTATCGGACGCCAGAGCTGGCTCATTGGTTGGAGAACGGCATGCATCCTGTTGTGGCCGACACGGCGAATCCATTGAGCCAACAAACGCATGTTCCCGAACAAAGTGACATTAGCGCCACGACACTGCCTCATCTGGCACGGCAAGCCGCCACCTACTCCAAAGATTGGACATCACCCCGTGCGGTGGAAAACGTGATCACCGCCCCCTGCGATCCGGCGATACATGGGGCTCTGCTTGTTGGTCTAATTACCAACGCCAAAAGTGCGGCATAAACAGCGCCAATACGGTGAAATACTCCAAACGCCCTAAGATCATGGCAATATTTAGGATCCAAATGCCCGTATCTGTCACTGGTTGGAAGTTACTGCCTACTTCACCAAAACCTGGCCCAAGCACATTGATACAAGCGACCACGGCAGTAAATGCCGACCAAAAATCGAGCCCGGTCATCATCATTAATAGGGTAAACACACCGGTAGTCAGCGCTGCCAGCGACATAAATGCCATCACCGCTTGAGTCACATCGCTCGAGACCACCTTGTCTTGATAACGAATCGGGATCACGGCCGAGGGGTGTACCAGTTGGTGTAATTGGCGACGAATGATTTTAAAAGTGACAATATCACGGATCATTTTATTGCCGCCGGCAGTAGACCCCGAGCAGCCGCCAAGATAGGCACAAAACACCAAGAATAAGGCGGTTGCCGCTGGCCACGAGCTAAGATCCGCGGCCCCAAACCCGGTACTGGTAATAAAAGAGACCACATGGAACGCCGCAAAGCTTAGTGATACCCAGAGCGATTCATAACGCGCTTCACCATAAAGGTAAAAACCCAGCACTAGGGAGAGACACGCCACCACAATCAAAAATACCCGTGACTCTTCATCATCGATATACAGTTTTAAACCGCGCCAACCGAGACGGAAAATACGAAAATGCAAACCAAAATTGATCGCGCCCAGCAGCATAAACACATTAGAAATCATTAAAATAAGGTGGCTTTGAAAATACCACATGCTGGCATCGTGGGTAGAAAACCCCCCCGTTGAGACGGTAGAAAAGCTATGTGCAATCGCATCGTACGCGCTCATCCCGGCCACATAATAGGCCAGCGCACATGCGATGGTGATCACCACATATACCCCCCACAAATAGTGGGCTGTTTTTGAAATGCGGGGGGAGAGTTTTTCGTCTTTGATTGGCCCGGGCGTTTCCGCTTTTAATAGCCGCATGCCACCCACGTTGAGCATTGGCAATACCGCGACCACGAAGATCACCACGCCAAGCCCCCCCATCCATTGCAAAAATTGGCGGTAGAGCAAGAACGAAGCAGGCATATTGTCCAAGCCACTTAAAATGGTGGCCCCTGCCGTACTCAAGGCACTGATCGACTCAAACGTGGCATCAGTAAAGTTAACCCCAGTGACCAACTCTATCGGAATACCACCCAGCAACCCCACCAATATCCAGGTCAGCGTCGAAAACAGTAAGGCATCGCGAAAGGTGACCTGATTGAGTTTGCTTTGCCGAAAAAGCCACGAGATGGCCAATGATGAAATCATCATTAGCAAGGAAGGGTAAAAGAAGTCGGTTGAGACACCATCGCGGAAAATAAAAAGCGATAAGAGTCCAAAAACAAATTGGACAACACCCATCCATAAAATAGGCATGCCAAGCAGACGCAGGGTATTTTTAAAGTTAATCATGACAGAGGCAACTCATCATTAACACGCTCGTGGTTTATCGATCCATCGCCACCACGCGTAGCGACAAACAGTGGCGTGACGCTTATCACCTCACCGTTTAACTATATCGGTCTTATTCCTGAATGTCATGGTGGATTAAAGACCTCATATCTACGTCGTTAATACCCTGCATACAAGGCATTACATCGCAGACACGTTACAAAAAAGCCGGGCTTCACTGCCCGGCTTCCTAATTTTACTGTGCTTGACGACGTTCGCCGCGCGCAGAGCCACCACGACGCTCGTTGCCGCGGTCGCGGTTGAAACGACGTTCGCCACGGCCACGCTCATTACGGCCACGACCGCCACCATTGCGGTCACCACCACGACGCTCGCGCATGATCTGACCTTCAACACGCTGTGCGTTGGTCTCTTTTTGGCGAATACGCAGCTTTTGCAACTGTGCAAACACGTCTTTCGGCATGGTTTTCGGCAACTGTACAAACGTATGTGCCGGGGCCAGTTTGATCGCACCAATGTTTTGCTTGTTTAGGCCAAGTTCATTCGCGATAGCACCCACAATATCTTTAACCTGAACACCTTGCTCACGACCCACGTCCAATTGGTACGTATCCCAATCAGCTGGGTTGGTGTCACGACGGTCAGTGCCATTTTGACGATCGTCACGACGACGTTCACGGCGTTGTTTCTCACGCTCCATCGCTGCAATCATCGGGTCTGGGCCCTTGTAGAACAATGGACGCTTGCCTTGCTGGCGTTGTAACAGCATCGCTGCCAAGGTGGTTGCATCCACGTCGATATCGTTTTGCAGTTGCTCAATCAGCTCAACGAAAGGTGCCATGGCATCGCCATCTTTCTTTTCAGCCAACTCACCGGCTAGCTGAGCGACACGTGCTTCCGCCACTTTATCGCGGTTTGGCAGCTGAATTTCTTCCATCTTGGTCTGCGTGACACGCTCAACCGTGCGCAGCATGCGCATTTGGTTAGGGCGCACCAACAGAATCGCTTTACCCGCGCGGCCAGCACGGCCAGTACGACCAATACGGTGAATGTAAGATTCAGCATCAAACGGAATATCATAGTTAAATACGTGAGTGATGCGCGGTACATCAAGGCCACGTGCCACGACGTCAGTCGCGACCAAAATATCAATCACGCCACGCTTTAAGTGATCAACCGTGCGCTCACGCAGTGACTGTGGAATATCCCCGTGCAGTGCCGCCGATTTAAAACCACGCGCTGACAACCAGTCAGCAAGACGCTCGGTGTCTTGGCGGGTGCGCACAAAGACGATAGACGCATCAGTGTCTTGCGTTTCTAGCAGACGGCTCATCGCTTCGTCTTTTTCAACACCTTTAACCACCCAGAACTGCTGCTCAACCTTCTCAACCGTACGGTTGCTACCCGCGACGTCGATACGCGCCGGCTCACGCAAGAAGCGATCAACGATTTGTTTAACGATAGGCGGCATGGTTGCCGAGAACAGGATGCGCTGTGCACTCTCAGGCGCTTGCTCCATGATCCAGGTAACATCGTCCACAAAGCCCATCTTGAGCATTTCATCCGCTTCGTCGAGGATAAAGGTATGCACTTCGTCGAGTTTCAAGCGATCGCGGTTGATCAAGTCTTTCACACGTCCTGGCGTACCGACCACGATATGCGCGCCGCTTTTCAGCGCTTTCATTTGGTCAACAATCGACGCACCGCCGTAAATCTCAAGGACTTTTAAGCCTTTGATGTTTTGTGCCAGCGTCTTCATTTCCGCCGCGACTTGGATGGCAAGCTCACGCGTTGGTGCCATAACGATAGCTTGTGGCTTACGCTGGCTTAAGTCGACTTTGTTCAACAGCGGCAGCGAGAATGCAGCGGTTTTACCCGTACCGGTTTGTGCTTTACCGAGCGCATCACGGCCTTCGAGGAGTACAGGGATAGAAGCGGCTTGGATAGGTGTGGGGGTTTCAAAGCCCATTGAGTCAAGCGCAGACAAAAGGGTGTCGGCCAGATCTAACTGGCGAAATTTGGTTACAGATTCTTGCATTGGGATCCCAATCTATAGAGTGTAGCGAAACGGGGCCCCTCAAGCGTTCTGCTCAACCATGCAACACTGTCTGTCATACAGTGTCAGTCACCAGCGCCATGGGCCTCGGTCATTAAGGATGTGCATTCTGCGCTATTTACACTAAAAAAGCCAGAAAAAGTTGAACAAGTTCACAAAATTTGCGGCATGTGAGCAGGTTTATAGCAATTTGTACATAGAGGCAACAAAGGTCGCGGTCATTCTCCGCACTTTCCATACGTTTAAATCGAGTCACAGGATTTTAGTGTCACGGGTTGGTTTTGAAACAGTGAATCCGTATAGTGTGGCGATCCGTTTATCGAGACCCGAGTTATGTTTCAAGACAATCCCCTGCTAGCACAGCTAAAGCAACAAATCCAAGAAACCTTGCCGAAAAAAGAAGGCCAGGTAAAAGCCACCGAAAAAGGCTTCGGCTTCCTCGAAGTTGATGACAAGACCAGCCTTTTCATTCCGCCTCCTTATATGAAGAAAGTGCTCCACGGTGACCGTGTTGAAGCCTTTGTTCGCACCGAGAAAGACCGCGAAGTGGCTGAGCCGGATACGCTGGTAGAAGCCAGCTTAGATCGCTTTATTGGCCGTGTGCAGTGGATCCGTAATCGTCTCAACGTGGTTCCCGATCACCCGCAAATGAAAGACGCCCTGCGCGCAAAGACCCAGCGTGGCTTGTCGCAAGACAACTTGAAAGAAGGTGACTGGGTCGTCGCGTCCCTCATCCGCCATCCACTGAAAGGCGATGACAACTTTATGTGCCAGGTCAGTGAAAAAATCACTGATGCGGACGATAAAATTGCGCCTTGGTGGGTCACGCTGGCAAAACATAACTTGCCCAACCAAGAGCCGGCCCCAAAAGATGAGTGGCCACTGCTGGAGCAAGGACTCGAACGTCGCGACCTGACTGATTTACCGTTTGTGACCATCGACAGTGAATCCACCAAAGACATGGATGATGCCCTGTATGTGAAAGCTAACTCGCAAGGTGGCTCTACCATGACAGTGGCCATTGCTGATCCAACGGCATACATTGATGCCGATGAGGCGCTTGATAAAGTCGCGCGTGACCGCGGGTTCACGATTTACTTGCCTGGGCGCAATATACCAATGCTGCCGCGTGATCTGAGTGATGACTTATGTTCACTGCGAGCCAACGAAAAGCGTCCGGCGCTTTGCTGTACCTTCAATATCGCTGCCGATGGTACCATTGCCGATGACGCAGAGTTCTTCTCGGCTTGGATTCAGTCACATGGCCAGCTGGCCTACGACAAGGTATCTGACTATATCGAACAAGGCGAACAGGCTGCATGGCAACCAGAAACACCGGCCATCGCCGACCAAATTCATCAGCTTCACCAGTTTGCACTTGCTCGCATTGAGTGGCGTGAGACGCATGCGGTGACCTTCCCCGACCGTCCTGATTATCGCTTTGAGCTCAGCGAAGACAACGATGTGATTGCCATCCACACCGATCAGCGCCGCATTGCCAATCGGATCGTGGAAGAGTCGATGATCAGCGCCAACATCTGCGCAGGCCGCAAGCTTCGTGACGCATTCGGATTTGGTATCTTTAACACACACGCCGGCTTTAATAGTGAAAAGCTCGACGACGTGGTCGAGCTGGTGAAAGCGCACGACGGCGAGGCGGACAGCGAAAGCCTAGCCACCGTCGAAGGCTTCAGCGCACTCCGTCGCTGGTTAAACAGCCTAGATACCACCTATCTCGATAATCGCTTGCGCCGTTTCCAAGCCTACAGCGAAATTGGTCATGAGCCAGCACCACACTACGCGATGGGCCTAGATGTCTACGCCACGTGGACATCACCTATTCGTAAATACGGCGATATGATCAACCACCGTTTGCTCAAAGCGATTATTCGCGGCGAAACAGAGGCCAATGCCCCGGCCGATACCGTGGGTGAAGAGCTTGCCGGTCATCGTAAGCATCACCGGATGGCCGAGCGCGATGTCGCTGATTGGCTCTATACCCGCTTGCTCAAGCCAGAAGTGGAAGCGCAAACCCGCTACACCGCGGAGATTTTTGACATCAACCGAGCCGGAATGCGTGTACGCTTGCTGGAAAATGGCGCGCCTGCCTTTATTCCATCGTCGTTGATTATGGATAACAAAACGCGGATTGCTTGTGATAAAGAGACGGGCACAGTGACTATCGACGATAATGTTGAGTTCAAGCTCGGTGATAGCCTAGAAGTGGTAATTGCCGATATTAAAGAGACAACACGCTCGATTGTGGCCAAACCGACCCAAGTATTTACCCTGCCTGAGGCGTCACAGAGCGAATAGACCTGTTCTCACTCTAACCGCGCCCGTCGTGCAAAATGTCCGCAGAAAGCCAAGCATCGCTTGGCTTTCTTTTTGCCCCCAAAATGATAGTCTAATCATTAAAATAAACTGACTCGCTAGACCATTACAGTTATCACATTCTCAGCGTCAGGCCACTCCCTAAGCAGCTATCCGTGGTACGTTAATGGTGTTACCTCAACCCAATAAGAGGTTTCATGGGATTTTTGCGTTCATCCGTGGTCCGTATGGGGACGCCCATTGTTTTACTGCTGCTGCTTGCCGCGAGCTATCAACCCTTGATTGCCTCGCTAGCTCCCTATTACAACTTAATTTACGCAGCGCCGTATTTTCTGTTATTCACCGCGCTCCTTTTAAGCCACTTATTCAAAAGCGCCCGCGTCGGTATGATGGTGGTGATCTTATTAGTGGGATACACAGTGATCCTCACGCGACTACAATCGCCACTCAACCATGGCACGACCTATATGGAGTACTTGCTGCTCACGGTCGCGCTACCGATTAACTTGCTGTATATGATCATCGTGCGCGATCAAAAACTCACCTCTCGATTTGGCCTGTTCTTTTTCCTCGCCATTGGTATGGAAATCGGCTGGTGTGCGCTTCTCGTGCAGCAATTCGGTGAGCTGTCTATCTCTCTCCATCAACACCCGGTATTAGTCAGAATAACGTCAGTGAGCCCCATGCCACTGCTGCTGATCGTGCTGCTTTCTATTTTGGTCTGTGTCAGTATCATTCGACTGTTGCGCAAAAATAGCATTGAGGATCATGCTGCTTTTGTCAGCGTGTTATGCGGTGTCACAACCTTGGTGTTTTTTAATGTGCCTTTTATCTCTTCGCTGATATTTTCGTTGGCAGGTGTGTTATTGATTGCCAACCAGGTATCGCTCAGCCACCAACTGGCCTTTATTGATGGGCTTACCGAAATTGCGGGGCGTCGCGCACTTGAAGACGAGCTCAAACATCTGGGCCGCCAATATACCCTCGCGATGCTCGACGTTGACCACTTTAAAAAATTTAATGATAAATACGGTCACGAAACAGGCGATGATGTCCTTAAGCTCGTCGCCAAACATATGGCACATTGTGAAGGAGGCGCCAGTGCCTTTCGTTACGGCGGTGAAGAATTTACCTTGTTGTTTAAAGGAAAAACCACCGAGCACTGCCTACCGTTTCTTGACGCCCTGCGTGAGGATATCGCCAATTACCCCTTGGTTCTACGTGATACGTCTCGTCCCCATGATGACAAACAAGGCCGGCAAAAGCGCGGACATGCAAGCCAAAACAAACCGGTCAATATAACTGTCAGCATTGGCTATGCTGATGCCTCGCAAGCCGACACCCCCGACGAGGTATTACAGTTGGCAGATAAAGCCTTGTACAAAGCCAAAGAGGCCGGGCGTAACTGCATTAAGGGCAGTGTATGAAACATTGGTTAGTGATATTTGTTTTTACCGTTTTTCTGGCAGGCTGTGCGACGCAGCGTGACGCCGCAACGACAGCTGACATGCCCAGTTCGGACAAAACAATTAGCGATCACGCGCTAGACCAGGCACTCACTCAACTTTATCGACAGTGGCAAGGCACACCTTATCGTTGGGGAGGCACCTCACGCCAAGGCATCGATTGCTCAGCGTATACGCAACGCGTCTATCAAGACGCGCTCGCCACACCACTACCGCGCACCACCCACGGCCAAGCAAAAACCGGCTATGCCATTGACTATCAATCTGCACGCCAAGGCGATCTGGTGTTTTTTCATATTCGCCCTGGCCTTCGCCATGTCGGCATCTTTCTAGGTGGACAGCGGTTTATGCATGCGTCCGCCTCAAAAGGCGTGACAGTGTCACGATTGGATAATCCCTATTGGCAAGCGCGCTTCTGGCAATTCCGCCGTTATTTCTGAGGCGAAGCTTTTACCGAGTTAGCCAGTTCGCAACAGGGTTGGTAGCGCGGACACGTGACGACATGATCATTGACCATACCAAGCGCTTGCATCAGCGAATAGCAAATCGTCTCGCCCACAAATTTAAACCCGCGCTTTTTCAAAAAGCGACTCATAGCGCGGGACTCGTCGGTCGCGGTCGCCACATCGGCATCCGATTGGTGCTGATTCACAATCGGTACACCGCCGGTAAACTGCCACAGTGCCTTCGCCAAGGATCCATACTCTTCCACCAGCGTCATCGCCGCCTTAGCATTGGTAAACACAGAGGCCACTTTCAAGCGATTGCGGACAATCTCGTGGTTGGCCATGATCGCCGCGATGTTCGGCTCGGCCACGTTGGCGAGTTGATAGAAGTCGAAATCGGAGAACGCGGCACGATAAGCCGCACGCTTTTGTAGGATGAGACGCCAACTCAGTCCTGCTTGTGCGCCCTCTAAACAAATAAACTCAAAGATCGCTTGATCATCAAACGTTGGCACGCCCCACTCGCTATCGTGGTACGCACGCTCAGCCTCGCTTTGTTGTGCCCATTGGCAAATGTCCATCTTTGACCTCACCCTTGTTATACAAATTTACGCCAACGTTTTGTTGCTTGTGGCACGAAATCAGCGACTTAACCATGTAAAGGCTATCGTTTCTCGGAAGATCACGCTATCTTTGATCGCGATAAGTTTTTGAAACGTAATAGATCGGTTGCTCCGTGTTGTTGATGACACTCATAAACAGAAAGGAAACTCCGTGACAAAAAAGCATTTCTTGATCACCGGCGCCGGGCAGCGTATCGGCTATGCACTGGCCTGCCACTTTCTCAATCAGGGTCACCAGGTAACGTTATCTTATCGTACCGAGCGCCCTCAAGTAGCTGACTTACGGGCGCGCGGCGCACACTGCCTGCAAGCGAACTTTTCCTCTGATGAGGGCGTTTACGCATTTATCACGTCGCTCGATGCGATGCACCCGACCTTTGATACCGTGATACACAACGCATCGTCGTGGGATAGCGAAACGCAAAGCCAAGATATTGCCACGTTATTCGATAACATGATGCAAATTCATGCCAAAACACCTTATCTCATAAATATGGCTGCGTCGCGCTGGATGCAGCAGGGCGATATTATTCACCTTACCGACTATGTCGCACAAAAGGGCAGCGCAAAACATACTGCCTACGCGACTAGCAAAGCCGCGTTAGAAAATCTCACACTCTCGTTCGCCCAAAAGCTAGCGCCACATATCAAGGTAAACAGCATTTCACCTGCGTTGATTATGTTTAACGAGGGAGATGATGACGCCTATCGTGACAAAGCTCGTCGTAAATCGATTTTAGGCACTGTACCGGGTGAACAAGAGGTAGTGAATGCCTGCGAATTTATTCTCGCCAGTCAGCATATGACTGGCCAGTCTATCAAGTTGGATGGCGGACGCCATCTCATTTAATTTTGTGACCAGGGAAAGATTATGAACGACGCTGTTATTAAAGTAACGAACCTGCGCCTGCGTACTTACATTGGTTTTAATCCTGACGAGCAAGAGAAGAAGCAAGATGTAGTGATCAATGTTGAGATCCACTATCCCGGCCACAAAGCCTGTGAAGAAGACAACGTGGATGATGCGCTCAACTATAAAGTGATCACCAAAGCAATCATCGATTATGTCGAAAATGGTCGTTTTTTATTGCTGGAGAAGCTTGTGGCAGGCGTGCTAGACATTGCGCGTGATCATCATTGGGTGCGTTATGCGCAAGTCACCATTGATAAACCCCACGCACTCCGGTTCGCCGATTCTGTTTCACTCAGTTTAAGCTGGACCGCCGACGAGTCCTAACTCAGTCAAGAGTTCGTTAGAATTATTCGAACATCTTGTTCAAGGGGAAACGGTTCTGAATTACCATTCACCCTATATACTGTGTTGGCATAGTGAATAGGAGCAGCAACGATGACAACGAAAACGGGCTACGATCTGGTGATGCGTACGCTACACTGGCTATCAACGATTGTGATTATCGGCCTTTTCGCTGTTGGTCTCTGGATGGTCGATCTCAGCTATTACAGTAGTTGGTACCAGACGGCGCCGCATTGGCATAAATCAATCGGGTTATTGCTCGCCCTTGCCACCTTGTTTAGGCTCGTGTGGAAAGCGACACACACCATGCCGGCGGTCGAGGGCAAAGCGTGGGAGCGTAAAGCGGCAACGGCTGGGCATCATACTATTTATTTGTTGCTCGCTATTTTATTTGTCTCCGGCTATCTGATCTCAACATCAGATGGACGAGGCATCGATGTATTCACCTGGTTTACCGTGCCAAGCGCCGGTGAGCTTTTCCCCAATCAGTCAGACATTGCTGGGGATGTACATTACTACGTTGCCATTACCTTGATTGTGTTGGCCGCTGGCCATGCAGTCATGGCACTTAAACACCACTTTATTGATAAAGACAACACGTTACGGAAGATGATCGGAGGAAACTCGAAATGAAAAAACTCATGTTAGCCATGGGAATGAGCGCCGCGACACTCTTATCTGGGCCTGCACTGGCAGACACTTATATGATTGACACCAAGGGCGCACACGCCTCGGTCAACTTCAAAGTGCCACACCTAGGTTACAGCTTTATCAAAGGTCGCTTTAATCAGTTCGACGGCCAGTTTGAATTCGACCCAGACAACATTGGCGCATCCAGTGTCTCTGTCACTATTGATACCACCAGTGTCGATTCTAACCACGCCGAGCGTGATAAGCACATTCGTAGCGGTGATTTCCTGGATGTGGGCGAATATGGCCAAGCATCCTTTGAAAGCACCAAGGTCACCGACAACGGCGACGGCTCGATGACCATTGCAGGCGATCTCACCTTGCATGGTCAAACCAAGCCGATTGAAATCGACGCAGAGCTGGTTGGTCACGGTGAGGATCCCTGGGGCAACTACCGCGCAGGCTTTATGGGTAACACCCGCCTGGAGCTAGAAGACTTCGGGATTCCTACCATGGGCCCTGCCACCTATGTTGATATGGAGCTTCACGTCGAAGGTATCCGTCAATAAGCGGCGAGTCTCTCACCATCCGAATACAAACGCCCCGGCATCTGCTGGGGTGTTTTTTATCGACCACTAAAACATTCACTATACTCATGAAAAGCGACGCCTTGGTCTGGCGATGATATCCATTGTTCGATAAGGATGACTGTCTATGAGGCCCACCTTTTTTAAGCGTTTTTTCCTCGTTTTTGCTCTCTGTATCTTCACTCTCTCTGCGTATGGCAAGATTAAAATCATTACCGCAGTGAACGACGCCTGGCCACCTTACGTCACCCGCGATAATGCAAGACCGGGCTTTTCTGTTGAAATTGTCACCGCGGCACTCCATACGCAAGGCTACGATATCGAATTTCTACTCTTCCCTTGGGCGCGCGGCTTACACGAAGTCAGAAACGCACGCATCGACTTAATTACCACCACCTGGTACACCGACGCACGCAGTGAATATCTCGTTTACAGTGATCCCTATTTCGCAACCAATATCGATATTATGATGCGAAAAGATACAATTTTTGATTATAACGGCCCTAAAAGCCTCACGGGAAAACGGATCGCCAGTGTACGTGACTACGGCTATGATCAATGGTTTTTAGACGCAGAATATTTTCAGCGAGTGGAAACAACATCGCTGATGTCGAGCTTACAAATGCTCGCCGCCGATCGTATTGATATTGCGATTGGCAATCGCTTTGTGATGCTACAAGAGCTCAAACCGTTAAACCTCGACGCTGATGATTTTCACTTTTCACCCACGCCGATGATCAAAAAGCACATCCATGTCACTGCCGCCAAAGCCAACCCCAACGCCAGCAAATACATCCAAGCGTTTAATCGCGGATTAGAAATAATCAAACAAAATGGCACATTTGACGATTTGAAAAAGAAATACGGGCTGATCTTACCAGACGATACCACTGCAGAGTGAAACCCAATCGTCATAGTTGTTGGCTAGGATGGACGGCATGAAAAACAATCAGCAAGTAGCTATGACGGCACCTATCAACATCGCATTTTTCGATCTCGACGAAACCCTTATCGCCACTGACACCAAGCAAGCGTGGCTTGAGTATCTTCGCCAGCGCGATCTCGCCCCACACAATGTGGTTGAACAAGAACGGCAAGCTTATCTCGATTTCAAAAAAGCGCGGATTAACCTTGAGCAATACATGCACGTTCAGCTCACGCCAGTGAAGGGGCAATCGACCCAAACTGTCGAGCGCTGGGTCACTGATTTTATCGATAGACAGGTCGCACCGGTCGTGGTGCCCCAAGCATTAGAGCGGATTGAGTGGCATCGCAACCGTGGTGACCACTGTGTGCTGGTGTCTAATACCGCCGCGCACTTGGCAAGACCGATTGGCGAACTACTCAAGCTCGACACCGTGATTGCGATTGAGCTAGAAACCATAAACGGTGTGTATACCGGCTCCATTTCTCATTGTGTGCGCGATTTTCGTGGTAAGCATGACTATATGCAGGCATGGCTATCTGACCGCCATGATACCGTGGGCCATACCTACGGCTACAGTGATTCGCACTGGGATGTCCCATTGCTTGAGCAAGTTGATAACGCATTTGCCGTCAACCCCGACCCACACTTAAGCCTGCATGCGCAAGAAAAAGATTGGACTATAATGGAGTGGGCCAGGCACGACACCATTCGTGATTGAGTGCGCATGCTCACTGTCAGCAACCCCATATGGGCGGTGGCAATGATTGATTGCCGCAATGAATGGGCGCTATCGGCGCCTTTTTTTCAACACCTACTTGAGAATGATTATCATAACCGTTATCTTTAACGTATGATCGGCTGGCGACCTCACGCCGTAGTCACACGCATAATGAACGAGATTAACGCTTATGAGAAAACACCTGCTAATTATTGCGGCGCTCTTGCTCTCTCCGATGGCGCACGCCGACCAATTAAAACACGCGGACAAGCTAAAAGTGGTGACCAGCTTTACCATTTTGGCTGATATGGCCGCCAACGTAGCGGGCGAGCATGCCGAGGTAGTGTCTCTCACTAAACCCGGCGCGGAGATCCACAATTACCAACCCACTCCGGGAGATATTCTGCGTGCGCAAGGTGCGGATGTGGTGATGTGGAACGGGTTAGGCTTAGAGCGCTGGTTCGAACGTTTTTTCCAGCACATTGATAAGGTGCCGAATGTGATCTTATCTGACGGGGTGGAGCCGATTGTGATTGCCTCGGGCCCATATCGTGGCAAGCCCAACCCCCACGCGTGGATGTCGCCTTCCGATGCCATGCGATACGTTGATAACATCGAGCAAGCCCTGACTAAGTACGACCCTGCCAACCAAACGCACTACCAAGCCAATGCCAAAGCCTACAAGGCGCAAATTCAAGCCGTGTTCGCGCGTGCGCAAGATACCTTATCCGCTGTCCCCGAATCCCAGCGTTGGCTAGTAAGCAGCGAAGGCGCTTTTTCTTATCTCGCGCGTGATTTAAACCTCAACGAAGCCTATTTATGGCCGATTAACGCCGAGCGCCAGGGCACACCGCAACAAGTTCGTGCGCTGATTGATACCGTGCGAGAACACCAAGTGCGCGCTGTCTTCTCCGAAAGTACCGTGTCTGATGCGCCCGCCAAACAAGTCGCCGCAGAAACCGACGCACACTATGGCGGCATTTTATATGTCGATTCGCTCAGCAGCGCTGACGGACCCGTGCCTGACTATCTATCCTTACTGACAGTTACCACAGAAACCGTGTTAGCGGGGTTACGCCATGACGCACTATGATTTAACCGACGGCACGCCCAGTGTGTTAGATGTCAACGAGGTGCGTGTCGTGTATCGAAACGGCCTGTGTGCCCTTGAACACGCCAGCTTCTCGCTGCCCGCGCAAACCATTACTGCCCTAGTCGGTGCCAATGGCAGCGGCAAATCCACCTTGTTTAAAGCGATCATGGGGTTTGTGAATCCCGGCAGTGGCAGCATTGCAGTCAACGGCACACCAATCAAGCAAGCGCAAAAAGCAGGCTTGGTCGCTTATGTGCCTCAATCGGAAGAGATTGATTGGTCGTTCCCGGTGTTAGTGGAAGACGTGGTGATGATGGGCCGCTACGGCAAGATGTCGTTTATGCGTCGCCCCAAAGCGGCGGATCATCAAGCGGTGGATGAGGCCTTAGCCCGGGTTGGTATGACAGCCTTTCGCCAGCGGCAAATTGGTGAACTGTCCGGCGGACAGAAAAAGCGCGTTTTCCTCGCCCGTGCGCTGGCTCAGCACAGCCCGCTGATTTTACTGGATGAGCCTTTTACTGGCGTAGATGTCACCAGTGAAGAGTCGATTATGCGTTTGCTGCTCGAGCTCAAAGACGAAGGCAAAACCATTTTAATTGCCACTCATAACCTTGGCACCGTGCCCGACTTTTGCGATCGTACCGTGTTGGTCAATCGCGCGGTGGTGGCAGGCGGACACACCGAGCATGTTTTTACCACCGAGAACCTGAGTGCCATTTTTGGCGGCAAACTGCGCCAGTATGTCATGCCTAGCGATCAGCTCCACCAAGACGCCGACCCGCGCGAACTGTCGGTTATTTCCGACGATGAACGACCTTTGGTGGTGTATGGCAAGCGCGAACAAAGCGCGCAGGAGCGGCGCGAATGAGCTTACTCGATCCCCTCGCCTATCAATACATGCAAAAAGCATTGCTGGTCACTACCTTGATTGGTGGCGTGTGCGGCTTGCTCTCCGCCTTCTTGATGCTTAAAGGCTGGTCGCTAATGGGCGATGCCCTCTCTCATGCGATTGTACCGGGCGTTGCCGGCGCTTATATGCTGGGCTTACCCTTTTCACTCGGCGCCTTTGTTGCCGGCGGCATGGCCGCGAGCGTGATGCTGTTTTTGCATCAACGTAGCCACATCAAACAAGATGCGATCATCGGTTTAATTTTCTCGAGCTTTTTCGCCTTCGGGCTCTTTTTAGTCTCGATTTCGCCCGTCGCAGTCGATATTCAACAAATTATGCTGGGCAACTTGCTCGCCATTGCCCCGCTCGATGCGGTGCAAATGCTGATCATTGCCTTGGTGAGCCTCACCGTACTCGCGGTGAAATGGCGTGATTTTATGCTGACCTTTTTTGATGAAAGTCACGCCCGCTGCATTGGTTTACCCGTAGTGGGGCTCAAAGTGCTGTTTTTTGCGCTGCTCAGCGCTTGCACCATGGCGGCACTTAAAAGTGTCGGTGCCTTTTTGGTGATTTGCTTAGTGATCGCCCCCGGCGCCACCGCCTATTTATTGAGTGATCGCTTCGGGCCCGTGTTGGTACTGAGCGGTGTCATCGGTACATTCACCTCACTATTTGGGGTGTACATCAGCTATTTCGCCAACCTTAACGCCGGCGCACTGATTGTGCTGGCCCAAGTGGGACTCTTCTTAGCCGCCTTTGTGTTTGGCCCCAAACACGGGATCCTCGCGCGGCGCGCCAAACGTCAGGAGGCACTGCAATGAATCCGTATCAACTGACTTTTATGCAAGATGCTTTGCTGATGGCCGTCTTGGTCGCGCTGCCTTGTGCGCTGCTTTCTTGCTATTTGGTGTTAAAAGGCTGGTCATTAATTGGCGATGCCGTGGCACACGCGGTGCTGCCGGGGTTGGTGCTAGCAAACTTATTTGGCCTGCCGCTGATTGTCGGCGCCTTTGCCGCGGGCTCCGCATGCGCCACCAGTGTGCATTGGCTCAAGCAAAATAGCCGTGTGAAAGAGGACACCTTACTGGGAATTGTGTTTTCTGGCTTTTTCGCGCTGGGGCTGATTTTGCAAGGCCAGTTCCCGTCTGATTTGCACCTTGATCATATTCTATTTGGCAACCTGTTGGGAATTAACCACCAACAACTGCTCACCGCCGCGATCACTGGCTTAGTCGTGCTTGCGCTGGTACTCCTTAAAGGGCGAGATTTAATGCTGCTCTCGTTCGACCCCGCACAAGCTAGCGTGCTCGGGCTCCCCGTACAAAAGCTTCACTGGCTCCTGCTCTCGGTAATGATTGCCACTATTGTTGCCGGCTTACATGCAGTGGGGATCATCTTAGTGGTGGCGATGTTGATTGCACCGGGCGTCACCGCCTTTATGCTCAGCAAACAATTTAGCCGCATGTTATGGATTGCCTGTGCCATCGCTTTAGTCACCGCCGTGGGCGGCGTGACCTTGTCGTTTTACCTTGACAGCGCACCCGGCCCGACCATTGTATTGCTGCTCACCGGCTGCTTTGTAGTGACCTTTGCATGGCAGCAATATCAAATCCACCGCAACCAACAACGCTCACAGCCGACGCACCAAGCTACAAAAGCAACGCGCTCTGCGACAACGCATTCAGCGCAATCGCACTGACCGGCTTCGCGACGGATACAGCAACACCCCAGCCTCCGCAGTGCGCGAGATAGAGCTCGCGCACATTGCTCGTCGCATAGGTTTTATCGCCCATGGCCGTCATCTTGCCTTCACGCACGCCAAGTACCATAATTAGGTATATATTGGTATCAACGAGTTCTAACCATGGCAAAGAATACAAGTATTACCTTAGGTGAACACTTCGATGGCTTTATCGCTAGCCAAATCGAAACGGGGCGTTACAGCTCGACAAGTGAAGTCGTTCGCGCCGCACTGCGTTTACTCGAAAACCAAGAGACAAAACTGCATACACTGCGTCAACTTCTCGTAGAGGGCGAACAAAGTGGCGATGCTGAGTATGACATCGATAACTTTATCCAAGAAATCGATGCCGAAGACACGCAATGAAGCCATTTACGCTGACTATCGCCGCTAAAACGGACATACTAAAGTCGTTCTAATCGCGCACTTCACCCCACCAACCCAATTCGCTCCTTGTGTTCTAGCCCACTTCTTGTACCCACCTCACAAAATATGGCTTACCTAACACTTTGGTAGTGTTCAAAAGTCTGTGTCACTCCTATAGTTAACCCTCAACAGGGAGTGATACTCAATGTCCGACAAATACGAAATTGATATTCAAGCTTTTGCTAAGGCACTGCAATCTGGACAAGACCTCAACGGGAAAGATGGACTGCTAACGCCGTTGATTAAACAGATCACCGAAGCTGCTGTGGCCGCTGAGATGGATGAACACCTGACCAAAGAGGGTTAGCCTAACCGCAAAAACGGTGTCTCTCAGAAAACCATCAAAACCGCTTCAGGCTCGTTCGAACTAGACACGCCCCGTGATCGCAACGGCTCTTTCGAGCCGCAGACCGTTAAGAAGTATCAGACTCGGTTAACGATGAGATGGAGCGTAATATCATCTCATTATTTTCTCGTTCCCACGCTCCCGCGTGGGAATG